>JBCCMT010000210.1:0-4072 GCA_039026195.1 Pseudomonadota bacterium
AATATCTTCAACTTCGCGACCTGCGATGAACACCCCAGAACAGGTGAAAGTGGCAAACTCACCGGCCTCAAACATGTGTTCAACTGTAGGAATGGGGCGCTCATCCTGGGCAAATGCTAAGATAACGCCCCATAAAGACGACATCCCAACTATGGCTAAGCTTAACATAGGTTTCATGGGGGTACTCCTTGAGATAACGTCAGATAAATTATTCCGATAGGATAAGCTTTATGACTTTTTGAACAGATTTTGTAGGATAGGCATAAAAAGAAATAAAGCTGCAACAATTAAAAATCCGATAGACATGGGGGAGCTATAGACAGCGATAAAGTCCCCATCTGCCATTAAAAGACCTCGGCGAAAGTAAATCTCAATAATGGGTCCAAGGACGATCCCTAAAATGACGGGCGCGGCTGGAATGTCTAGGGCTTTTAAAGCCACGCCCAACATCGCAAAGCCGAGCATCACATAGGCGGCGGCCATCCCGCCGGTTGCTATACTGCCGGTGATGGAAAGGGTGAGAATCCCGACCGCCAAAGCGGGGTAGGGCAGGCTTGCCATTCTCGCAATAGGCCGCATCAGGATAAAACTGGCAAGAACAAAGGCAATATTGGCGACCATGACAGAGAAAAAGACCGTTTGCACCAATTCAGGTTGCTGAGCGAATAACAGGGGTCCCGCTTGAAGATTATGAATTTCAAAGGCCCCTAATATCACAGCGGCCGTCCCACTGCCTGGAATGCCTAAGGAGAGTAAGGGGATAAGGGAGCCCACCGCGGCGGCATTTTTAGCTGTTTCAGGGGCCGCAAGGGCGCTTTTAATACCGGTGCCGAACTTCTCTGGTGTTTTGCTAAATTTGGCCTCGGCACTATGGGCGATAAAGGCCGCGCTAGAGGCCCCGGCGCCGGGAAGAATGCCCGTAAAGACGCCAATGGCCCAAGAGCGAATGATGGTCCAACGGAGGCTGATATAATCACGTATACTGGGAAACCGCCATTTTTGGGAAACGCCTTCAAATTTGAAATTCGGAATATCATTGGACAAAACGCGCCAAAACACATCCGCCACCGCGAAAAGCCCAATGATCGCCGGAATAAGACCAATACCATCTTGCAGGACGGGGACAAAAGTGAACCGAAACTCACCACTAATTCTATCCGGCCCCACCGTTGATAAAAATAGCCCCAAGAGAACCGCTAAAATTCCCTTTGCCAATTTATCGCCGCTGGCAGATACCACTGCAGCACACCCCAAAATGCCTAAGGCGGAGTAATCCCCTGGGCCAAAGGTGAGAGCAAAATCAGCAAGCATCGGGGCGATGGTGATCAAAACAAAGGTGGCTGCAATCCCTGCGATAGCAGAGCTCACAATAGCCACCCCCAACGCTAATCCGTGTTCGCCCCTTTGTGTAAAGGGATACCCCTCCACCGCGCTCATCACGGACTCAGATGTTCCTGGGATACCAAATAATATAGCGGTAATCGATCCCCCAAAAACCCCTGCGCAATACATGGCGGTGAAAAACCCCAATGCCTCCGCCTGGCCCATCACATAACTTAAGGGCAATAACAAAGCGACCCCGGTGGTAATGTCAAAACCAGGAAGCGCCCCGACCACAAAGCCGGTTAAAACGCCCGCAACAATAAGCGCTAGCAAAAGCCAAAGATTTGATTCACTCAGAAATGATATGAAATTTTCCATAATATAATCAGATGATAAGGGCGTTAAGGCTATAAAACGGCTCCATCCCCCGGGGGAGAGAGACCGAGAGAATGGTGTTAAAGAAGATGGTGAAAAGAATAGTCATCAGAATAGGGACGATCACTAGCCAAAGAAACCCTTTTTGACCAAAAACGAACCTTAAAACACCAGCTTGGAGGAGAATAGTGGCCAAGGGAAACCCGATGAGGGTTACAACCCACAAATATCCCCAAGAGAAGAGGGCGACCCCCACAAAATGGCTGCCCATCTTACGGGGAGCCGTTTTTTCAGCCCCTTCCACATCGGGCTGCCCTTGCGGTTGGGGGCGAAGCAACGCGATGCCAACGCATAGGGTCAGCGCGAATAAAACCGCAGGAAAAAGATATGTTAATCCCTCAGGGTAGCGTGAGAAATCTTGGATAAGGGCAATATATATTAACGCAGACAAGCTGATGCCCACGGCAGCCCATCCTAGAAATTGAGTTTTGGGGTGAGAAGATGGGTGTTTGATATCTGGCCTCTTTTTTTATATTTATTGTTTTAATTTTTGACAACAGATTGGTAAGTGACAAGTTCTTGGGCAACGGCTTTTTCAAATTCCTCTGCCCCCAAACGGCCTTCTAAGAGGTCTAAACTCCGTGCCGCCTCAAATTTTTTATAGGTTTCTCCCAGCATGGCGGATAAAACAGCCTGCTCTAAATTATCTTTTTGCGCCTGATCTGTATCCGCATGAACAGCAATGCCCCGCCAAATGGAAGGGGCCACTGTCAACCCCGCAAGGTTTGCAGGTTCTGCCCTGTCAATAATAGAGAATTTCCTATCATTGAAAAGGATAAGCCCTTTCGCCTCTCTTGCGGCATACATAGACTTCATCACGCCAAATTCATCATAGACCACATCTAGCCGTTCCCCTAAAAGATCTGCTTGCATCTCTTTTGCCCCATTATACGGAATATATCGGTAGGGAATGCCGGCATTTTCCAAGGTCACATCTACGGCAACACGGTCAAAGGACCGGGCGCCCACCCCGCCCACAAGTAAGGGGCGATCTTCTTCCCGCAACTCATCCACAAGGCTCTGCCAATCGTTAGGCCCCTCTCGGTAAGTGCTCAAAAGACCTAACTCCGTATGGGCCCGAGCGAGTAAATCAAGATTATTGAAATCAACATCATCGGGCTGAAAAACAGCAAGGACAATATAATCTGTTGTGAGAGCAAGTAATGTGCAGCCATCGGCTGGACGCTTTAAAAGCGTGCGGTAAGCGGTCAGGCCGCTTCCCCCGGTAATATTCACCACCTGGACGGGTTTGTCCAAACCGTCTGAAAGGCCGATAGAGAGATTGCGGGCAAAGGAATCTGTGCCGCCGCCAATGCCAAAGCCCACTAAGATTTCAATCGACTTGCATTCCCCAGATTCAGGGGTGGTTTGTGAGCAGCTTGAGATCAGAAGGGCCGTAAGGGCAAGGCAAAGGGATGAAAAATAGGGTGTCATGTCCAAATACTCCTTTTAGCTGTGTGGAGTTTATTTGCACAACCTTTCATATCTATGACGACGCTCCCAAAATTATGTATACAAAAGCTATCATATTGTGTAATATCAAGCAAGGTTTTGTCTTGAACAAAACAATTTTGAATCACTAGCATTATGGATATTTCTCTATGACATCTGGCAAAATTGATGTGACCCGTGATGGTGATATTGTCACCATGACATTGAATAACCCCACAAAACTCAACGCGATGACGTGGGATATGTGGGTCCAAAAAGGGGACGCTTGGTTAGAGCTGAACAAAGACGATAGTGTGCGGTGCATCATTGTGACAGGCGGCGGGGATCGCGGCTTTTGTCCTGGTAATGATATTGGGGAGTTTGAAAAATATCGCTCCAACGCTGAGGACGCCCGAAAGCTATCGGACAATATGTATCGGGGTCGTGAAGCGATGTTGGCCTGTCCTCACCCTGTGATCGGAAAGGTGAGAGGGGCATGTGTTGGCGGCGGTCTTGAGATTGCGGCCATGTGCGACATGCGGATTTGCTCTGACAACAGCCGTTTTGGGGCGCCTTTAAACAGAATTGGTCTGAGTATGGCCTATGAAGAAATGCTTCCCATTTGGCGGATTACAGACGAATCCACTTTGTTCGAATTTCTTGTGGAGGGACGCATCATTGATGCAGAAGAAGCAAAATCCCGCCGCATTGTGAACCGCATTGTGAGCCAAGATCAGCTTGATGATGAAGTAGATGAGTTGGCGCAAAAAATTGCCAATGGTCCCCCCCTGGTGAACCGCTGGCACAAAAAATTCTTCAAGCGGTTGCATGATCCCCGTCCTTTAACGAAAGAAGACTATGATGAACATTATCTCGCTTTTGA
>JBCCMT010000211.1:0-4070 GCA_039026195.1 Pseudomonadota bacterium
ATGATTTGCCCGCCATGGATGATGCAGACACCCGGCGAGGACAACCTTCGGTTCATAAAGCCTTTGATGAGGCGATCGCCATCCTCGCAGGGGACGCCTTGCTAACCGATGCGTTCGCGTTGCTGACCCAAGGCGATTACACAGGGCAAGTTGCCATGGAGCTTGTGCATACCCTTGCCACAGGCGCAGGGTCTGACGGCATGGTGGGGGGGCAAATGATAGATCTTTACCCCGTCGGGATGACGGAGGTGGAGATCATTGCCATTCAGCGGCGAAAAACAGGGGCGCTGATCGAGGCCGCCACTGAGATGGGGGCTATCCTTGGCAGGGCCACTGAAGAAGAGAAAACCGACCTTCGCCATTATGCTGCAGCATTAGGGTTGGCCTTTCAAATTGTTGACGATGTGCTTGATGTGACCCAAACGGCGGATGTGCTTGGCAAACCTGCGGGGGCGGATGAAGAGGCAGGGAAAGCCACTTTTGTCTCCCTCTTAGGATTGGACGGTGCCCAAGAGAGAATTCTTCAGCTAACAGAAAATGCGTGTCAATGCTTAGAGGGGTTTGGCGACAAAGGGACGACCTTAAAAGCGCTGGCCCAAGATTTGGCGGCCAGGACCCGGTAAATGAATTCGCAGGTTGAATAATTTCCTCATCCTGAGGAGCCGCCTCCTTCGGGACGCTGCCTTATGGATCCGTTGATTGGGTACCCTCCCAATCAACCCTTGGGGTGAGCGGCCGCATAAGCCTGCATCAACCGCTGGGTATCCACCTCCGTATACCGCTGCGTTGACGATAATGAGGCGTGGCCTAGCAATTCTTGAATAGAACGTAAATCAGCGCCCTCGCTTAACAGGTGGGTGGCAAAGGCATGACGTAGGGCATGGGGCGTTGCTTTGTCATCTAACCCTAAAATAGGCCGGAGGCGACGCATCTGCCTTTGGGCTACACCTGGGGAAAGCCTGCCCCCCCGGGCGCCGATGAAAATAGGCGCAAGTCCTTTTTCATCCGTTAGCGTTTTATGGGCTGTGCTGCCCTCATCCGCTATTATCTTCTCCCGATAATGGGTGAGGGTTTCTGCCACTTGGGGGAGGAGGGGGACATCGCGCATTCTCCCGCCCTTGCCGAGCACCCTTAGGGGATGGGGGGGAGGGGGGATATCTTGCCAGTTTAAGGCCAAGGCTTCGCTAATTCTTAAGCCGGCCCCATAGAGCAAGCTAAAGAGGGCCGTGTCCCTTGCCTTTTCCCACCCTTGGTCTTTTGGCGTCTCATTATTCGAAAGGTGAAGCGCGGCCTTTACAGGCACTGGGCGCGGTAATCTCTTAGGAGGCTTCGGGGCACGGACAGCCATCAGGGGAGCGGGGGAGAGGCCTGTTTCCCGCTGAAGAAATTTGAAAAACCCTCTTAGGGCGGAAAGATCTAATCGTAAGGTCGAAATGCCCACCCCTTGGGCCCGGCGATAGGCTAAGAAGGCCCGAAAATCTTGGGTTTGCCATTTTGCCAAATCGGGAAGAGATATTTTTTGACCGCGATGGTGAGACGCGAAGCTAGATAACTCATCTAAAGTATGCTGATAATTTCGAACCGTATAAGGACTTAAGCGGCGCTGATCCGAGAGGGTTTTTAGAAAGGCATC
Source organism: Pseudomonadota bacterium (assembly GCA_039026195.1). Taxonomy (GTDB): domain Bacteria; phylum Pseudomonadota; class Alphaproteobacteria; order Caulobacterales; family Parvularculaceae; genus Parvularcula. The sequence goes on from JBCCMT010000211.1 coordinate 1,634, forward strand.
TTGTAGGGAGGGAAAGCTTGCAGGTCGCATCCCCTTATCTTTCGTCTTCATCCTCATCATCACCGCCGCCCGGGAGGACCGCGCCCACAGCTTTGCCAGAAGTTTTGGCAGTAAAGAGAGCTACATTCGCTGTCCCCTCTGCCACATCGCCCACGGCGCTTACCGCCATACTGGCCACACATCCTTGTAATAGGAGACTGGCGAAGACAGCGCTCAAAAATCCGGTTTTCATGGCAGGCCCTTTCTTCTTTTCCCAGACTTACGCAATCTTTGAGTATTACGCCAGAGAGAAGAAAACTTATTTATCCCTCAATGCCCGTGGCGAGTTTTAACCGCAAAGAAAGAAACGTTTTGTCTTGCTCGTATCGAACAATATTGCGCTCTAGCTTTTTGAAGGCATGGTCAAGATGGTTCAGGATAAGCGCCACTTCTTTTTGGGTCGAAAAGGCCGTTTTCGGTGGGGGAAGGTCAAAGCCATTTTGCTCTGGGGTAAAGATAAGACAGGTGATGCAATATTGCCCACCGGTGGTGAGGGGGACCACAAGGGGTTTTGCGTCCTTCCCAAGAAGTGGCAGGGACTTTTTATGCTTTTTCTCTATAAACCCAGGCAGCTTTAACCTCTCATCATCATAGTCTTCCGCGAAAAGAGCGCGCAGCGCCAGGTCCGCTTCTACAGAGGCGGCAATGCCCGTTTCCGCAATAGATTGAAAAATTGGCTTTGCCTCTTCTAACGCCAACAAAGCAGCCTTTAAGGTTATAAGAGCTTCCTTCATCGGGGCGATGGCCGGATGAAAGCTTTTCTTCTTTTCTTGTAAGGTTTGGGCCATCACTTTGCCCATCCGTTGAGCGCTGGTGGGACCTAGAAGAACCTTGTTTGCAAGTCTGCCCATGGACGAAACTCTCTCACGATAAAGGGATATCAAATGAGAAGGCTAAAGAGGGAAACTTGCTGCACCTTTAAAAGATCTGTGAAAATTCTATCTTGATATCGTTAATGCGTGCTGTTTTTACGCTTTACGTCTATTTTCTCGGCCCATCCGACTTTCAAAAAGCCAGGCCAAGAGGGCCGCCCCGCCGATAAAAAGAACCCAAAGCCCATTGGGCAAAACAGGGACCAGCCGGACCGCCTCCACCTGCCGGACATCGCGGCGAATGAGCCCTGCCCAATTATCGCCGAACATGCGGTTGCGGTCGGCATTTACCTGCCTGAAGGAAGGGATATTGAGGCCACTATTTTTGATGGTCCACACACCGCCGCCCGTTTGATCAGCTAGCTGTACCGTCTTTTTCTCTGTGCTGACGACATCTTCTAATTCCTCTATCCGGTCTTTGCCCGCCGCCACAAGGGCATATAAGGTTTCATTCTCTGCCGTGGTGGTCTTTAGCCGATAAAGCCCTGGCATTGGGGCTGTCAGGGTGGCGGTGAAAAGCCCTGGCCGGGTTTTGGTGAGGGGGTGGGTTTCCACCTGTCCTTCTGGGTTTTCCACTTCCACGGCCGAGACAGTTTCACTTAAGCTTTGTCGTTCTATAGTGAATTGACTCTCAGCTGAAATGCGCCCGCGCAAAGCTTCTTCTTCAAGTTCAGGCTCTTTCATCAGCCAATGAACCAGCCGCCGTAAAAGCTCTTGATGCGGACCGCCGCCATCAAAGCCGCGCGCCCATAACCAAACATGATCAGACATGAAAACCCCAATGCGGCCGTCCTGCACCCGGTCCACCACCAATAGTGGGGTGCCCTCAGGGGTTTGAAGGAGAGCGGTGCCGCGCCGTGTTTGACCGGGAACATATCTAAGCCATCGTCCCCAATCCTCCGGCGCGATCAGTTCACTTGTAATGGGGTGTCTGTCCCCTTGTTCGGTGCGCGCAGGAATAAATTCACGGCGTTTCTCCGCACCGATGGGCAGTATCGGTAAAATGTAAGCCAGGTTTGGGCGGTTAGCGAGGCTGCCAACCTCACTCATCTCTGGTCCTGCAGCGATGAGGACAGCGCCGCCTTTTTCCACATAGCGAGCAATTTCTTCGAATTCATAGGCTTGGAGGACTTGCCGGTAGGTGTACCGATCAAAAATCACCACATCAAAAGAAGAAAGTTTGTCGAGAAACAATTCCTCATGGGGGAATTCGATCAGATTAAGCTCCTGGCGGGAGGCAATGGCGACCTTATTTGCGGGTCGTAAAATGGTGAAATGGATAAGATCCACAGCTGGGTCACTTTTAAGAATATTGCGCCACACCCGCTCACCCGCATGGGGTTTCCCTGAAATCAGCAACACCCGGAGGCGGTCACGTATCGCGGTGAGGGAGACCACCGCCCGATTATTCAAGGGGGTCAGCTCATCTGGCCTGTCCGCCACCATCAGCTCAATAATCGTCTCCCCCGGTTGGGTCAAGCGCACCGATAGGGAAACCTCTTCTCCAATATTCAGTAGAGGTCTGG
>JBCCMT010000212.1:0-4063 GCA_039026195.1 Pseudomonadota bacterium
ATGAAAACCTCCTCATCGTCCGCGATGGGGGTACTGTTGAAGCACAGAACATTTTCATCAATCGGAATGGTCGCTTAACTGGCGGTGGCGGGGAGTTGATTGGCAATCTGATCGTCAATGGCGGTACGGTGGCCCCTGGCGACTCCGCTGGTACCATGCGTGTTGATGGAGATGCCAATTTCAATGAAGGTCAGTTGGAACTTGAAATTGGGGATCCGACGGAGAGCGATTATCTCATCATCACCGGCGCTGTCTTTGTGGGCACGGATTTCGTTTTTGATATCGAGCTGACCTCAGATAGTATTTCAGAAATCGTGCTGGATGACTATATCAATGCGGAAGGCGGGGTTTCCTTTAGTGATAGCTTTGATCTCGCCACAGCGGTCCGTATCATGAGTGAAGCTGGGCTCTTTCCCAATGGGGAGTCCACAATGCTTGTCCGTTTTGGCAATCAAGTGGCTAGCATTGCGGCGGCGCCCATCCCCCTCCCCGGGGCCATTGCCTTTATGATCACAGGCCTTGCAGGCATGGGGTGGGTACGGAAAAAGAAAAGCACCTAAATTCATTCTTTAGATATTATAGAGCGGACGCTGGCCATCACACCCTCGGAAACCAATCATCGGGGCAGTGGCGGCGGTCACTGACCGAGAGGCTTGGGGTCAGGGAAAGCTGTAAAAGGCTCCACCGCCCCACACATTCTAAGGTGAGATAGGTTTGGGGCAAAATGTGGAGCGGCGGGGCGCCTTGATGAAGGGGCTTTGCAAAAGCCGTTTGCCCATCGGAGGATTGGCTGATCACCACGCTATCCCCCTCCTGCAAAGTAAACGCCGCCGCGGCGTCCAGCTGGTGCCAGGGCACCACATCCTCCGCGCCTAAGAGCCATTCAATTTGGGTCTTGCTTTCATCGTTAGGGGAAATATCTTTATACCACCCCTCAAAGGGGTGAGGACGCAAGCCCCGATGCGCCGCTTCTTTCTCGGCGGTCAAAAATTATCCTTCCGCCGACGGACCTCCCCAAAAACTTCATAGGCCTCTGCGTCATGCAACCCCATATTGGCGGCCACAATGGGCACATCCGCTCGCAAAAAGGGGTTCGCCTCTAACTCATCCCCCAATCGGATGGGTACTGTTGCCTTCCCTTCTTCTCGCAGGGCTTTGATCTCCGCCACGCGGGTTTGAAGAGATGGGTTATCAGGTTCAATCGTCACGGCAAAGGCCGCATTGGCCGCTGAATATTCATGGGCACAGTAAAGAACTGTATCCGCCGGCAGCGCCCGTATTTTATCGAGTGACTGCCAAAACACCTCCGGCGTCCCTTCAAACATCCGTCCACAGCCTAAGCTGAAAACCGTATCCGCCACAAAGGCAACCTTTTGATCATCAAACACGTAAATTATATGCCCCAAGGTGTGCCCGGGGGTTTCAACCACCCTCGCCGTCAGGTCCCCAAGGGCCACGTCGTCCCCCTCTTTCACCATGCGGTCTTTGTGGGCGATCTTCTCCCCCTCCCCATGGGGGGCGATAATTTCAGCCCCATAACGCGTCTTTAGGGCTTCATTCCCGCCCACATGATCCGCGTGCCAATGGGTGTTCAAAATATAGTCTAAATTCCAGCCCAACCGGTCAAGCTCACGGGCAATGGCGTCGGCATCAGGGGTATCGACGGCCGCCACCTTTCCACTGGTTTCATCCCGCAAGAGAAAAGCGTAATTGTCGTCTAAGCAGGGAAATTGGACAACGGTGAGGGGGCCATGTTCATTTTTAATCATGCCTTTTTGTGCAGACGGGCCTTCACAAAATCAACCCTTCGTGAAAGCGGCTTTTTTGCTGAAAAAGGCTCATCTTTTTCCAAAATCAATTTATATCACCCTTATGCGTACGTCAGTCTCGGAATACCATGCCTTTTACGAAAGTCCCCTTGGGCGGCTGACCCAAAGCATTCTGCACACCAAACTGGTGACCGCATGGGGGGAGGCCAAAAATGTGAGACTGGCCGGCTTTGGCTTTACAGACCCGTATCTGAAGGACATCTGCCAAACGGACATGCAGCTTTCCATGATCCCAGAGGGGATTGGCGCCCAAACGGCGCCCCTGCATCCCACTTGCCTAGTGCATGATCACCATTGGCCTTTGCCCGATGCCTCCATTGACCGGCTGGTGGTTATTCATGGTCTTGAGGAAACCACAAAACCTAGGCGTTTATTGCGGGAGATTTGGCGGGTGCTGACCGATGATGGCCTCGTCATTTTTGTGGTGCCTAACCGCCGCGGCCTGTGGTCTCTTATTGAAACCAATCCCTTTGCGGCCGGTCGGCCCTATTCCTTACGGCAGTTAAATAGCCTGCTTGAGGAAAGCTTGTTCACGGCCACCTCTCACACCACGGCCCTCCATTTCCCGCCCATGACGTCGCCTTTTTTCCTCACAATAGCAAAATCATGGGAAAAGCTAGGGTCCCGTTTACGCAAATGGCGGGCGCCCCTTAACTGGCCCCATGTGGCGGGGGTGAATTTGGTGGAGGCCAGAAAGGGCGCTGCCCTCCCCATCACAGGGTCAAAAGCTGATGTGCTGTCGCCTGAAATTTTCGCTCCCCAAGGAATGCACCCCCTCCCGACCGCTCACGGGCGAGATAAAATAAAAAGCGCCGCTTCAGAAAAGAGATTGGCCCGAAAGGCCTGATTTGGGTCAAATCGCCGTGGCTGTTCATCGGCCCCTAACCCATAGGCCTTGTGAATAGTAAAATTTCGTTCTTTGGCAAAAGTGATAAAGTCTTTAATCGTACACAAATGAATATTCTGGGTGTTATACCAAGTGGCCGGCAGCGACCGAGACTGCGGCATGGTCCCTTTGGTCAGCAAATGCCACCGCAATTGCCAATGGCCAAAATTTGGGAAAGACACGATGGCTTGCTTCCCAATACGTAAAGCAGCTTTCAGTGCTTCGTCTGGGTGGAGCAGGGCTTGTACGGAGTTTGAAAGAATAACCGTGTCAAAGGCCTGCTCAGGGTAATCGCCTAAATCTGTATTCGCATTACCTTGAACCACCGATAGTCCTGAGGCCACGGCGCGGTTCACCGCCTGGGCCTCAATTTCAAGGCCAAACCCCCTCACATCGCGGCTATCCTTTAAAAGCCGTAAAAGCTCCCCATCCCCACAGCCAATATCAAGGGCGCTCGATCCTTTTGGGATAAGCGAAGCAATCAAGGAAAGGTCGAGGCGAGAGTGACGGGTCATAGGGCGGCCTCTCTTGCCATGGCCTCTAAAAAGCCGCCCAAAATAGCATTCAGCTCTGGCTCATCCAATAAAAAAGCATCATGGCCCTTATCACTCTCAATCTCCACAAAAGAGACTTGGGCTTTTGCCCCGTGAAGGGCCCGGACCAAATGACGACTTTCAGAGGTTGGATAAAGCCAATCTGAGGTAAAGGAGGTAAACAAATATTTCGTGTTCGTCCCTTCAAACCGCGAGGAAAGTGTCTTCCCTGCCGCTAAATCAAAATAATCCATAGCCCGGGTGATATAGAGATAAGAATTGGCATCAAACCGATCCACAAAACTTTTCCCCTGGTGGCGTAAATAGCTTTCCACCTGAAAATCAGCATCAAAACCAAATCCAGGCCGATGGCGATCTTGTAAGCGGCGGCCAAATTTTTGGTCTAACGCACTTTCAGAAAGATAAGTGACATGGGCTGCCATCCGCGCCACGGCCAACCCTTTGGCGGGTGTCGCATCGGTATTGTAATAAGCGCCCCCTGCCCAATCGGGGTCGGCCATAATCGCCTGTCGCCCCACTTCGTGAAAGGCAATATTTTGCGGCGTATGCCGCGCAGAAGCGGCAATGGCCACGACGGATTTAACGCGGGCAGGGTAATCCACCCCCCATTGGAGGGATTGCATACCGCCCATGGACCCGCCGATCACAGATAAAATTTCATCGATCCCCAGTTGATCGAGTAATTTTGCCTGGGCCCGCACCATATCGCCAATGGTAATCACCGGAAAGGACAAGCCGTAAGGCTGACCCGTCTCTGGGTTTAAGCTAGCATTATAATATACCCGCGACGGTTC
>JBCCMT010000213.1:0-4059 GCA_039026195.1 Pseudomonadota bacterium
AAAAGACTATAGCGAGGGCGTGAGTATAAACGAACGTCTGATGCTATAGAGTGCCCTTCCCTTAACTGGAATTAGCGATACCACTTTAGAGTATTGTTTTCAAAGGGTTTATGAAGGGCGAACCATATACACCTCGGATCGGGCCAAGGGCAAGTTTCACCTGACAAGGCTTTTGCTGATAAACATCATAAAAAGACCACAAACGTTAATGGCAATTAACGGTTTGGTCAGGACTTTCGCCTAAAATTTGCATGAACAGAAAGTTAAGGTGCAGTTATGTACCAGTCTGTTATGAACATCACCTGATAGGGATAAAGGCATTTCATTATGGGCCGTATTTGCCGGTTTGGTTTTTCTATTTTCGGCGTGCTCGCCATTTGCATGAGTTTTGCTGCTGCGCCTGCCCACGCAAACTCTAAATATGCTGCCTTAGTTATCCACGCGGATACGGGGGATGTTTTATTTTCTCGTTACGCGAACGGCAAACGTTACCCCGCCTCGCTGACCAAACTCATGACTCTTTATATGGTGTTTGAGGCGCTGGAAGAAGAAGAATTGACCCTTGAGACCAAACTGCCCGTCTCAAAACGCGCGTCTTTACAGCCGGCATCTCGGTTAGGGTTAAGGCGGGGCAGCCATATAACTGTCGAAACCGCGATCGAAGCCTTGGTGATCAAATCTGCGAATGATGTGGCCACTGTGGTAGCAGAGCATGTAGGCGGGTCTGAGGCCAAGTTTGCGCGATTGATGACCCAAAGGGCGCGGAAGTTAGGGATGCGTAGCACCACTTTCCGAAATGCCTCCGGCCTTCCTGACCGGCGTCAGGTCACCACCGCAAAAGATATGGCTATCCTCGCCCAAAGAGTGAGCCAAGATTTCCCCCAATATTTTGAGTATTTCAATCAAGATAAATTTACGTGGAACGGGCGGACCTATCGCTCTCACAACCGCGTGACTAAAACCATGAAGGGGGCAGATGGTCTTAAGACGGGCTATACCCGCGCCTCTGGATATAACCTCTCCACAACGGTGGAGCGGGGCGACAACCGGTTAATAGGCATTGTTCTTGGCGGGCGCAGCTCTGCCACCCGCGATCGGCATATGAAGGATATTTTAGAAAAAGCCTTTTTGGATATTCGCCGTCGACCCACCTTGGTAAAGTCTATCCATCGCGTAAAACCGGTTCCAGGTCTTCGCCCCGGCCGCACCCCACAAGCTGCGCCTATCCTTTTGGCAGAGGCGAACCCTTCCGTTTCTCCCCTACCCATCCCCATTCCGCGACCTAAAAGCATGACCGAAGCAGAGGCCCTCAATTTTGCGTCACTTGAAAAAGCAATTGCAGAAATGGCTTCTGATGAAGGTCAGATTGATGTGACCCCTATCGGCCAGGGGGATGCGGATCTGTCAAATTTACGAGACTGGGCTATTCAAGTGGGGGCGTTTCATAAGCAACCCCAAGCCCTGGCACAGATTACTGCCCATCAGGATGCGATGAGGGAACTGGTGGCAGGTGTAGGTCGTGAAGTGAATATTGCAGATAAGGGCGCGCGGGCGGTCTATCGCGCGCGGTTCACACGATTAACCGAGGACGAGGCCCTAGATGCCTGTGATCTGATGCGGGAAAAGGGGACGGACTGTATCGCCTTACAGATGGAACGCTAGTTTCACGTCGAGCAGCCGTTCCGGGGGGTGTTTGACAGCCCTGCCCTTAAGCCCAAAAAGCGAACCTAACGCTCCCCTAAGGCCGTAAGGTAAAGGTCTAAGAGCGCCTCTTGTTCTTGCCGGTCATGGCTTTCCATTTTGCGAATTCTGACCACTTGGCGCATGATCTTTGTGTCATACCCTTCCCCCTTGGCTTCGGCATAGACCTCTTTAATGTCTTCCATCACCGCCTTTTTATCCTCTTCAAGCCGTTCAACCCGCTCAATCAAAAGACGGAGTTTATCAGCCGCCACCACATCGGTGGATGAAGGGCTGTTTTCAAAGCTTTGGGTACCATCGGCCATGGCGACATTCCTCACAATAAAAGATTTGGGCACCTAAAGCGTCGCCGCATCAATCGGAATCGGGACGACGCTTTAAGTTCTTGTTTTTACGCGTTTCCAAACGGCGAACCGCACACACTTCGCCTGGAAACGCTTTAGTAAGGCCATGGGCGAAGTGATTTCGCAAGCCATGAGTTTTCCCCAATGTGAGGGGCTGTCTGGAAGTCAGCCTATTTTATACATTAGGTTTTATAAGATGCAGGGAAAAAGGATATGAATACGATCACTATTCAGCCGATCGAAGGCATAACAACTTTACAGTTAAATGAGTTGCTTATTGCCTGTTCTTTAGAGGCCTTATGCCTTCAAGAGGCAGATTATCCACCCGTCATTTATTTTCCATTTGAAAATATACTTCAAGCTGCGCATGTTCCCACAGATCATCAAACCCACTGCCCTTACAAAGGGGAGGCCCGATATTTCAGTGTTCGAGAACAAGAGAACAAAGCCTGGATCTATTATGACCCGCTCAAAACGGTGAGCCCTATTGGCAAACATGTGGCTTATTATAGCGATGTGGGCACGATCGAGACGGTGCGTGTTTCAGCACCACCGGAGAAGGCCAAGGAGATTTTAACATTTTGGTTTGAGGAAACGCCTCCAGAAAAGCATTATAAAAGAGATGACGATTTTGATGCCATTATTCGGGATCGTTTTGGGGAGGTATTTGAACACGCCGCTCAGAAAAAGTTAGAGGACTGGCAACATCACCCCCAGTCTCTTTTGGCACTTATCATTCTGCTCGACCAGTTTTCTCGCAATATATTTCGGAATGATCCGCGCGCTTTTGCCCAGGATGAACAAGCGCGCGCCTATACGAAATTTGCGGCGCAAAACGGCTTTGATTTAGCTTTACCCCCAACGCAGCGGGCTTTTCTTTATCTGCCCCTGATGCATAGTGAGAATTTAACAGACCAAAACCAATGTGTGGCCTTATTTCAAGACCACCTCCCGGGCAGTATGAATATGTCTTACGCCCTTTCTCACCGCGCAGATATTCACCAATATGGCCGTTTTCCCTATCGGGATGATGTGCTCAAGCGAGAAAACTAAACAAGGGGTAAACGAGAGAGAAAAAATTTTAACGACAACGGACAATCTGTTTACCCTATATTGCATAAACTCTAATGACATCAGAAATGATGAAAAATTAACCCCGCATCATATATACTTTGAATTGATGATCGGGGTTTATACTAGTGAGTAAAATTAAACATCTAAAACATGATGAGGAAGGACGCATAGAAGCCTTAAAATCCATGGGCGTTCTGTTGCTAGAGAATGAAGAATGTTTTCATCGGCTTACAAAAATGGCTGCTTCTCTTTATCAAGCCCCTTATGCCTTTATCTCCATCATAAATAAACATGAGCAAAAGTTTAAAATATGCCACGGCATTTCACTAGACAGTATCCCCAAACAAAATTCTATCTGTATACATACTTTAAAATATTCTGATGGCCTTGTCGTCAAGGACCTCGAAAAAGAAAAGCGATTTCCGATCGAGACTATTGATGAAAGTCTTTCTCAGCTCAAATCTTATGCTGGTGTACCTCTTATTACTAAAGGTGGATATGCCGTAGGCACGCTTGCCGTGGGGTTTGACACGGTTACAGATCTATCGGATTTCAATATTGCTCACCTCACGGATCTTGCAAGCATTGTGATGGATGAGATAGAGCTTTACGGGCGTCATCTTATCAAAACGCAGTCTAAAGCAAATTTAGTCACCACCACTGAACTTGAAGAAAACAAAAAATTTCTACTCAGCATCGCCGAGGTCGCCGATGTGGGGGGCTGGGAACTCGATTTAAAAACCATGGCCATAAAATGGACGGAGAAAACGGCAGAAATTCATGAAGTCCCTGAAGACTTCGTTCCAGATTTTCTCACCGCTATAAATTTTTACGTCCCTGAAGCTCATGAATTGGTTCGAAAGGAAATTCGTGCCTGTTTATATGAAGGACAGCCTTTTGATATTGAAGTCGAAATTATCACCTATAAGAAAAATAGAAA
>JBCCMT010000214.1:0-4028 GCA_039026195.1 Pseudomonadota bacterium
TAAAAGGCTCGCATTATTCTCTTTATAAGCTTCGGGTGATGGACCCCGCGGTCAAGCCGCGGGGAGGCGTAGGGGCAGAGGTGTAAGCCTTTTGAAGCCTTACATCTCTTGTGAGTGATCTAATCACCGCCAATAATCATCTCGGTTCGCTCCATCGAAAGCGGCCTGATTTTAGGCAGCATTTCTTGAAAGCTCCGTCCACTTCCGCAAGGACATGGATCATTTCGTCCAAGCTTTTCAATAAGCTCTTTTTCGCCGCCCCGAATAAATCGGTGGCCGCGTTTGACGTTTGTCTCGCTTGGAAAACCTTTTCGTCGTTTAGACGTCACCTCGAAAGGAGGGGAGGTCGTCGAAATTATTGGTCTTTTTTGCCATAGTTGCCTCCATAAAGTTGAGAGGGATTTGATGTCCCTTTTGGGATGCAGCTTCTTAGCTGAAGAATATCCACTTGTCACCCTGGTTTCGTATTAGAAAGGACACGGCCTATAATTAAATAGTCGCTTGTGCCATTTTTTAAAAAAACCTTTGCTCGCGACTCCTCTCCACCCGCTTCCCCGCGGCTTGACCGCGGGGTCCAGGAAGGGCGGGAGTAGGGAGAATACGGATCATATATATTACTTTCAAAATGCGTGTTATTCCCTTTTGAAGCCCCGGGTGATGGGCCCCGCGGTCGAGCCGCGGGGAAGCAAGGGAGGATAGTCATCAAGTAGGAGGCTTGAGAGAGATTGTCTTTGAGGGGGCTATAGAAAGACTATGATCTAAAGCCAGTCGAGAGACAAATCATCCCAGTGGGGATTGGTTTTCTCGATGAGTTCAATTTTCCAATGGCGTTTCCATTCTTTCAACCGTTTCTCCCGTTGGAGAGCGGCGGACATATCTGAAAACTCTTCATACCAGACCAGTTTGGTGCAGCCATATTTCCCGGTGAAGTGCGAGCCTTCACCGGATTTATGCTGTTCAATCCGTGCGGAGAGGTCCGACGTCACGCCGACATAAAGGGTGCCATTTTTGCGGTTTGCCATGATGTAGGCGGCAATGAGATCAAACCGGGCCATGAGGCTGGTAGAGAGGTGCTCTACCCCGCTTTATTCACCCGCATATACCATTCGACCAAGCGGCGCACTTGGCGAGAGGTGTATCCCCGCTCGGTCATTCGCTCCACAAAGTCATTATGCTTTTTCTCCGTGTCGGAATCCTTCTTACTGTCAAAAGAAATCACCGGCAGGAGGTCCTCCACTTGGGTGAACATCCGCTTTTCAATCACGGAGCGGAGTTTCTCATAAGACGTCCAGCGAGGGTTTTGACCCTCATTCCCAGCGCGAGAGCGAAGGGCAAATTTCACCACTTCATTCCGGAAATCTTTGGGGTTGGCAATACCCGCCGGCTTTTCAATCTTCGACAGTTCTTGATCCAAGGTCTGGCGGTCGAGCAATTGACCCGTATCCGGATCCTTGAAATCTTGATCCTCAATCCAAGCGTCGGCATAGGCGATATAACGGTCAAAGAGATTTTGACCATATTCCCCATAGCTTTCGAGATAGGCCTTTTGGATTTCCTTCCCGATAAAGTCCGCATACCGCGGGGCCAGTTCAGCTTTGATAAATTCTAAATAAGCCTTCTCTGTCTCATCAGGAAATTGCTCCCGCTTAATTGCGTTTTCGAGCACATACATAAGATGCACAGGGTCGGCGGAGACTTCCTCCGTATCAAAGTTAAAAGTCTCAGACAGCACTTTAAATGCAAAGCGGGTGGAAATGCCGTCCATGCCTTCATCGACGCCGGCGGCATCGCGATATTCTTGGTGAGATTTTGCCTTGGGGTCGGTGTCTTTCAATTTTTCCCCATCATAAACCCGCATTTTCGAATAAACATTAGAGTTTTCATGCTCTTTCAGCCGGGTTAAGACAGAGAAACGGGCGAGCATGGGCAGGGTTTCAGGGGCGCAAGGGGCGGTCTTTAGCTCAGAATGAGCCAGCAGCTTTTCATAAATCAGCGTTTCCTCCGTAGGCCGAAGGCAGTAAGGCACCTTAATCACCGAAATCCGGTCAAGGAAGGCCTCATTGCTTCGGTTGTTCCGAAACTGTTGCCACTCACTTTCATTGGAGTGCGCTAGGATCACCCCTTGGAAGGGGATGGGGCCCAAAGCCTCCGTACCCACATAATTTCCCTCTTGCGTCGCAGTGAGGAGGGGGTGGAGCACCTTAATCGGCGCTTTGAACATTTCCACAAATTCAAGTAGGCCTTGGTTCGACATACAAAGGCCGCCGGAATAGGAATAGGCGTCGGTATCATCTTGGCTGAAATGCTCAAGCTTCCGGATATCTACTTTCCCGACCAGGGCCGAGATGTCCTGGTTATTCTCATCGCCAGGTTCAGTTTTACTGATTGCCACTTGGCGCAACTTAGAAGGCCATAATTTCACCACGGAGAATTTCGAAATATCCCCGCCATATTCATCAAGGCGCTTGACCGCCCAAGGGCTCATCAACGCGGTGAGGCGGCGTTGCTCAATCCCATATTTTTCTTCGAGAAGTGCTTTTAAACTATCGGATTGGAAGAGACCTAGCGGGCTCTCAAACACAGGGCTGATTTGATCCCCGGCTTTAAGCACATAGATCGGATATTCCTCCATCAGATCTTTTAACCGTTCGGCAAGGGAGGATTTCCCGCCGCCCACGGGGCCGAGCAAATATAGAACCTGACGTTTTTCTTCAAGGCCTTGGGCCGCATGGCGGAAATAGCCCACAATGCGCTCGATGGTATCTTCCATGCCGTAAAAGCCTTCAAAGGCTTTATAATGTTTAATCGTACGATTAAAGAAGATGCGGGAAAGGCGGGGGTCTTTTGAGGTGTCGACATATTCAGCTTCGCCAATGGCTTTGACCATCCGCTCCGCAGGCGTCGCATACATCATCATGTCGTCACGGGCCGCGAGGAGATAGTCTCGTAAGGACATTTCCTCATGCTTTGTGCGTTCATAGCCCTCTGCGAAAAGGTCAAAAACGTCTAAATCTGTCGTCATATTTGCCGCCATTTTGCTGCCTTCTGTTACAGGTCGCGCCCGCAAAGAGGCGCAACAGAACAACTCATCACATTTTGACGCCTGTGGAGAAAACGGCCACAGGCACTTTCCACATTTAAGGTGACGATAGCCGGTTTTTTATAGGTGGGGGATAAGTTTTCCCCCTCTCGGCTGATTTGACACCTTTATTCATCCTTCTCCACATCAGGAGAAGATCAATGACTAGAGCATTTCGCGTTCCTTTGGAATCGCTCAATTGCTCTAGGTTATTGTTTTGCCGCGCATCTTTTGCGGATAACCGCACACACTTATCCGCGATGCGCTTTATAGTTAAGAGTATAACTCAATCAGATTAAAAAGGTACGACTAGTGGCTGTTTTTTCCCAAAGAGTTGGCGATAAATTTCAGCTACATATCAAATATATGAATAACCATATGGTTTTATTGGGTAAATGGGAGCGATGTAAAATTAAAAATCCGTATGATGTGGGTTTTTTGTCACAGACATAAAGTCTTTCCCCTTTTTGAAAAGCGCACTTGGCGCTTCATTCCCCCTTAATAAGGCAGAGGCGGCTTGGCAGGCTTTGTCTGCGGTTTATAGCCATGTAACATCAAACGGGCCGCATATCCCACACTCACCATCAAATAAAGACCCACGGCGCGGATCATCAGGGGGATCGCATCCACATGCAGCGTTTTTAAGGTGTAGCTCAGGGCCCCTGCAATCTCACCTGCCCCATAACCAGAAAAGCCCATCGCGGCGAAGGGCCAAATGCGGTCAATGAGAAAGATAAGCGTTCCCATCTTCACCGGGGGGAAGCGGCTAGAGCATAAGAGCGCGCCGAAAAACCCAAGCCATAGGGCCCTGGGCAGGTCACTGCCTGAAAAAGCCAAGGACAAGAGATAGATGGTATCTTCCATATCTCTTTGCCTGCCGCAAAGATTTTAAGGGGGGGTTAACTATAAAAAGGGGGCAGTTTTAATTGACGCGCAAACTATCGATAAA
>JBCCMT010000215.1:0-4011 GCA_039026195.1 Pseudomonadota bacterium
CGCACATTTACAAGGGTAGCCATAAATGACCCCCGGCGCGATGCCGTAGGAGCCGTCAGAAGGCACCGCCATGGAGACCCATTCGTCCCCTTCGGTGCCCAAGGCCCAGTTGCGCATATGGTCGATGGCCGCGGAGGCAGCCGACGCCGCAGAGGACGCCCCGCGGGCCTTAATAATCGCCGCGCCACGCTGTTGCACCGTGGGGATAAAGTCATCCTTATACCATGCTTCTTCTACTTTGCTCATGGCTGCGTCGCCGCCCACGGTGGCATGGTAGATGTCAGGGAATTGCGTAGAGGAGTGGTTCCCCCAAATGGTAATGCCCGTAACGTCGGTGTTGGCCGCCCCGGTCTTCTCCGCCAACTGCGCCACCGCCCGGTTATGGTCGAGCCGTGTCATCGCCGTGAAGCAAGAGGGGTCCAGGTCCGGCGCATTGGTTTGCGCAATCAGCGCGTTGGTATTGGCAGGGTTCCCCACCACGAGCACCTTCACATCCCGGCTGGCGTGATCATTCAACGCCTTGCCTTGCGGCCCGAAAATGCCGCCATTGGCCTGGAGCAGATCCTTCCGCTCCATCCCATCCTTCCGCGGCATCGCCCCGACGAGCAGCGCGTAATGGCAGTCCTTAAAGGCGACATTCACATCATCCGTCGCGTTGATGCCATGGAGCAGCGGGAAGGCACAATCCTTCAGCTCCATTACCACCCCTTGCAGGGCACCGAGGGCGGGCGTGATCTCAAGCAAGTTGAGGATGACCGGCTGATCCTTCCCCAACATATCCCCAGAGGCGATGCGGAACAAAAGCGCGTAGCCAATCTGGCCTGCAGCACCGGTGACGGTCACATTGACAGGTGTTTTCATATAAAAACTGTCCTTTTTCTAAAGCTCATATTTCAAAAGGGGTTTGCCGCGTTTTTGTGCAGTTGCGAAGCCCTAATGACAGAAAAGGGGAAAATTCTTTGGGGGCAACGACAGAAAAAGGACTATTCGAGAGAATCCCCGCCTGAGTAGAAGTTTAGCTTCAGAATTGGTATTCAGAAAACCTAAACTAAACACAACTTCACTAAACACTGACCATTGCAATGAAATCTGTCTCTCGAATAATTCGAACAGGTAATCCGGCAGCGATTGCCTCTTCCGCTTTCCGATGTTTACTGCTTTTGTTATGTCCAGCAAGGCGTTCAACGTCCTGGTCACCAACACATAAGACTGTGACTTTTTTTGAAAAGCCACTGACCACAGTGCACCCAGCTTCAGCAGCCATATCAGCAGCCTTTGCGCGCGGAAAGTGCAGCGCTCCAGTAAATAAAATAGTCTCCCCAAAGAGATGCCCATCAGGATTGGCATCACGATCCACTTTTTTGCTACTAGACCTACTCCTACTCCGTTTTTCGAGTCTTAGGAGCCATTCATCAATATCACACCCGGTTTTGCGGCAAGCTTCAATTACCACTGCACCCGCTGCTTTAGCATCTTCTAAAGCATTATGATGTTGAAACTCATATCCAATCTCGTCACAAACATTCTTTAATCCGTAGCCAGATTTAGAAAACTTTTCCCAAGCTCTTCTTGCTACACGCGCTGAGTCAAGCCAGGTGCATGTTGGGGGAGTGAACTCGTACTTTTCACAGGCTTGGCGAATTGCTGTTCGGTCAAAATGGGTATGACTGACAACAACACCGTTGAGACGAGCTTTTAATTCATGCTGAAGTTGCTGAAATGTAGGGGCACCTACAATATCTTCTTCATGGATGCCATGAATCGCCATGTTCATGCCATCAAAGTAGTCCTCGGGATCAACTAACTGCTCCCATTGGTCTATTAACTTCTCATTCTCGAAGACAGCAACACCTAATTGACAAATACTATTTAACTTTGAATTAGCGGTCTCAACGTCAATTGCTGTGAAACGCATTGTATTACACCCCTCCATATAACTAATTTCATATTAGCTCAGAAGGACATTTACATCAAATATGGTGAACGTCTGGGGCAGACTTCACCGCCACCCGAGAGAAAAGGACGAAGGTTTTATGCCTTCTGGTGACAAAGATGTGAAAATTGCCGCTTCATTTAGGGCTTAGGACAAGCCCTCTCCCTTCGCCTCCCCGCGGCTTTGACCGCGGGGTCCAGCTCCGTTTTTGCGTCTTTAGAAAGTCATTATCGTGATAAAGAAGCGTTTCTCGATGCTTTAATTTATGGCGCTGGGGCCATGGACCCCGCGGTCAAGCCGCGGGGAAGCGAAATTCCCGTGTTCTAAGATAACTCAAGATACTGACGGCTAAAAGAGTACACTACGGACGGATAGCCCAAGCACACTCCTCTTTAAAAGTCTTAATCCGCCTTTTTCTCGACAATCGGCATCACCACTTTGATGTGAATGTCTTTCAGCTGCTCTGGTGAGGCTTCCGCGGGCGCACCGAGGAGGAGGTCTTCGGCCCCTTGGGTCAGCGGATACATGGTCACCTCCCGGATATTTTCTTGCCCGGCGAGGAGCATGACAATCCGGTCAATCCCGTAGGCGACGCCACCATGGGGTGGTGCACCATATTTGAAGGCGTTCAGCATACCGCCGAATTTCTCATCCACCACCTCAGGGCCATAGCCTACAATCTCAAAGGCCTTATACATAATGTCCGCCTGGTGATTTCGGATGGCACCGGAAGCCATTTCATACCCGTTACAAACCAGGTCATATTGATTGGCTTTAATGGCAAGCTTCTCCGCGTCCGTCGTGGCGGCGTTCAGCGCCTCCAGCCCGCCGGTGGGCATAGAGAAGGGGTTGTGGCCGAACTCCACTTTTTTGTGCTCTTCGTCCCATTCATAAAGGGGGAAGTCCACAATCCAGCAGAAAGCAAAACGGTCTTTCTCGATCAGGTCGAGCTCTTCGCCCACCTTCACGCGTGCGCGGGCGGCGATGTCTTCAAACTCATCCGGCTTGCCCGCCATGAAGAAGGCCGCATCCCCAGCCTTCAGACCCAACAACTCGCGGATGGCGTGGGTGCGCTCAGGTCCAATATTTTTGGCGATGGGCCCCTGCCCGTCCCCATCATTAAACATGATATAGCCCATGCCCGGCAGGCCTTGTTTCTGCGCCCAGCTATTCATCCGGTCACAGAAGGCGCGGGAGCCGCCGGTGGGCGCAGGGATCGCGCGAATTTCTTTACCCTCTTCCGCCGCAATCTGGGCAAAAATCTTAAAACCAGAGCCGATGAAATGCTCGGTCACGTCGGCCATTTTCATGGGCACCCGCAGGTCCGGCTTGTCGGTGCCGTACCAGCGCTTAGAATCCGCATAAGGAATTTCAATCCACGGGTAAGGGTCGACGCTCCGCTCGCCTGCGAATTCCTTGAAAGTGTTTTCAATCACAGGCCCCGTGGCGTCGAACACGTCCTGCTGTTCCACAAAGCTCATTTCCACGTCGAGCTGGTAGAACTCCCCCGCAGAGCGGTCGGCCCGCGCATCCTCATCCCGGAAGCAAGGGGCAATCTGGAAGTAGCGGTCAAAGCCTGAGACCATAATGAGCTGCTTAAAGATTTGCGGGGCTTGGGGCAGCGCAAAGAACTTCCCCGCATGAAGGCGGGAGGGGACCAGGAAGTCCCGCGCACCCTCCGGCGAAGACGCTGTCAAAATCGGCGTTTGATATTCGAGGAAGCCTTTTTCATTCATCCCTTCACGGATGGAGGTGATGGCATGGCTGCGCAGCACCATGTTTTTGTGCATCGTCTCCCGCCGCAAATCCAAATAGCGATAGCGCATCCGAATATCTTCTGGATATTCAGGCTCCCCAAAGACCGGCAGCGGCAGATCCCCCGCAGGCGACATCACCTCAAATGAGGAAAGGCGGATTTCAACCTCCCCAGTGTCGAGTTGGTCATTTACGACATCAGCGTCCCGGGCGATCACCTCACCCTCCACCCGGATCACACTTTCAGCGCGCACCGCCTCGACATCCGCAAAGAAGGGGGCCTCCGGCTCCACCACCAATTGGGTGAGGCCGTAATGGTCCCG
>JBCCMT010000216.1:0-4008 GCA_039026195.1 Pseudomonadota bacterium
ATCAGTATGGCTTTTGGCGCGTATGTTCGAACAAGGCGGGCACGATCTATATCTAAGCCATCTTTTCCGCCAAGTTTGACTTTTAAAATGGGGCGATGACCTTCGCGCTGGGTTTGAGTGACCATCTCGTCAAGGCTTGCCAGGCTGATGGTAAAGGCCGTGGTGAGTGGGGTGGGCGGGCTTTCAAGCCCTGCCCCTTGCCAAACGGGAATAGATGTTTTTTTCGCTTCAAGATCCCAAAACGCCGCGTCCAGGGCCGACCGTGCGCCGCCGGCGGGCAATAAAGATTGCAAGGCTACTCTATCTGCCCCTGCCTCAATTTGTTCTCGAATAGCATTAAGTTGCGCGGCCATGGTCGTGACAGTTTCCCCTAGATAGGACACGCCGCTCGCCTCCCCCCGCCCCGACACGGTTTCTTCGGTTAAGGTGACTTCAAGTAAATCCGTATCATACCGCACGCGACCAGAAATGCCGAAGGGATGGTGCAGTTTTCGGTTTATGATGGTGACATCAAGCTTTGGCATGGTGACCTTGTCATGAAAGCATTTCAGGGCAATCTTTATTATGGGAGGGTGATCGGGTCATATCAATGAAAAATATCAGCCTTTCTTATGGCATATATCATCCGTATAAGACTTAAATAAATTTGCCTGCGTCAAAATATATTCTGATATGAGGGAACGAATAGAGGGGGCCATCGTTACTTTATTATCGCTATGCAGCGGTATTACATTTTAAAGGAGTATTTTATGACCCTCAATACACTTAAAGACGTTTATATTGACCAACTTCAGGATATTTATAGTGCAGACAAGCAATCGCTCAAAGCCACCAAAGATCTTGTGGAAGTGGCGTCAGATAATGAGTTAAAAAGTGCACTTGAGCGGGGTGTGGACGGCATTCAAGAAGGAATGGACACTGTCGGGCAAATTATTAAAGACCATGGGGAAGATCCTACCGGTGAGTTTTGTAAAGGGATGGAAGGTCTCGTAAAAGAGGTAAAGGCCCATGTTCTTAACGCAGAGTTTGGTGAAGATGAGGTCCGTGATGCCATGATCATCACACAGTATCAGCGCATGACCCATTATGGTATTGCAGGTTACGGATGTTTAGTCGCTTTTGCAAAACGATTAGGATTACATGAAGACGCTCAAAAACTGCAAACATGTCTTGATAATACATATAGTGGTGATCAACAGATGACACGTCTCGCAGAGAATGGCATTAATCAAGATGCAGTAAACGCTGCATAAATTTTGATTTCTCAATAAAAAGCCTAGATATGTGTAAGCATATCTAGGCTTTTTCTGTATCAGGATTTTCTGCGAGCGAGCCCGTGGCTGCAGAAAGATCCTATCTTGAACGCATTTTATGATAAATAAATTCCCCTAAAAGGGCGAGTAATAGGCTAAGGCCCACCAAAGGCAAGAAAAGAGCCAACAGTCCAATCAAACCGATCACGGTAAAGCTAAGCTTTTTATCCTCAGGCAAAGGTGGCACCCCAAGCGTGTGAGCCGGTTTACGGCGCCACCACATGAGCCCGCCGGTCACGCTTAAGGCCACAACAGCCAGGGTGGCGAGCACGCCCACCAATTGGTTAACCCATCCGAATAGCGCCCCTTCATGGAAAGCAATGCCGTAAGAGGCGAGGCGCTTGACCGGGTGATGGTCGGCAAATTCAATGCGCATGATCTCTTCCCCCGTCCACTGATCATAATGGGCGGTCACGCGGTGGGGTCTATTTTGCGTCATTGAACGGATGGTCCATACCCCATTTTCTCCCCGGGGCGGCTGGATTTCCACCGGCGCGGGCAGGACGCTGGCCTGGGACTGATCCAGAATAGCTTGCAGCGGGATCCCTTGGCTGTGGTCCGCCTTCGGGGTGGAGGTGAGTGAAGGCACGGCTTCTTCCCCACCGCCTGTGGTCCAAAGGTCGAGGCCATCGTCTTTTAAGATCGGTTGGTTAGAGGATTGCAGGGTCACCACCCATTCTTGACCGGGGCCGTCCCATCCCATGACCTTTTGGACGGCCTTAAAGCCGTCCCCCCACACTTGGGTCCAGGGCAGGCCGGAGAGGAGAATAATGAAAATGACCCCGCCCATCCAGGCGCCGCTCACCCCATGGAGCTGTTTGAGAAAGTCACGTCGTGAGGGCGCCGCAAATTTTGGTAAGAACATGCGCCACCAATGGGTCTTCCGGGGCCACCATAAATACGCACCTGTGATGATCAGGACAATCATCCAAGAGGCCATCAGCTCCACCACATAAGAACCGTTATTCCCCGCCATGAGGTTCCCATGAATGTCTTTTACCACATTCATTAGCCGCTGGTCTTTTGGGATGTCATGCAAAATATCCCCCGTGGGCAGATGAACCCATAACAGACGGTCCTCTTGCCCCATCCGGAGCTCCACCTCCGCTGTCAGGTCTCCCTCAAATCGGGGGAGGGTCAGCCTGCGGAAGGTGGCTTCAGGATAGGCGGTAAGTACAATGTCAATGACATCATCCATGGAGAGGCGCGCGCTTGCGCTCCCCTCTGCGCGCCCATTGACAGAGCGTTCTGTGGCCATCTCCACTTGCGGTTTGAAAAGATAAATCCCGCCGGTGATGCTTAGAATGACTGCAAACGGAATGATTACCAGGCCAGCGATGAAATGCCATCGCCAGACCCGGTGATAAAGCGTGCTATGATTTGCACTCGCCATGGCTTAGCGCCCAGTGTCCCAGCTTAACTCCAGCAGCACCGTGCGACTAGGATAGGGGTGGAAGACAAAGGCCCGTTCGTCGGTCACATTATCCACGCCGAGGGAGATGGTCGCCTTCTCATATTGGTAGCTCGCTTTTAGGTCCACAAAAGAGAAGGAAGAGACACAGAAAAAAGTCCCACACTGAGAGGTAGCGCTATTCTCAATATTTCGGTCCGGTGTGTCTTGATAACGCCAACCTGCGGCCAACAGCCAATTCTCCGTGGGCCGATAACGGACATTTGCGTTAGCGCGTATATCTGGTACCCGGGGGAACCGGTTGCCCTCTAAGGACGGGTCAATGCTATTCTCCGTAATCTCTGCATCGAGGAGGGAGAGGTTGGCGTCAATGGCAAGACCCTTAATACCTAAATCCTCCGTGGCCACAATAAAGTCGATGCCGTCGGTGGTGACGTTATCGATATTGGTGGTCACGCTTTCCCCAAGCTCCGGCACGGTTTGCACGAAGAGGGTATCTTCCACATCCTGCCGGAAAAGGCTGACGGTGATGCTTGCTTTGTCAAAACTCTTAGTGGCGTTCAGCTGCAGGTCTAAGGCCTCTTCAGGTTTAAGGTCAGGATTGAAGGACCCAAAATCCAAATCTCCCACATTCGGGCCAAAGCTGATGAGGTCCGCCTGGTAAAGCTCTTGCACCGTGGGGAAGCGGGTGGCCAAAGCCGCGGAGGCGGTGAAAGACCAATCGGGCACATGGGTATAGGTCAGCGCCGCCTTCGGCGAGAAGGCTTCCTCTGACCGACTGGCGTAATTGACCGTGGTCATCCCATTGGTGAGGGAGCCATTTTGCGCTTCCCAATATTCCGCTCGCAGACCAAGGGTGGCCAGCCACCTAGGGGAGAGGGTGATGGCTTCTTCGATAAATACCCCGAAGAGGGAGGTTTCCCCGGCGGAGGCATCGCGCAAGTCCCCTTGCACACCTGCGCGCCAGTCGCTTGAGTTAAAGCGCGGGGTCTCAAATTCATATCTTGCGTAAGAAAAGCCGGTGGCAATCGCATGGGCACCAAAGCGTCTTGTGCCGATGGCTTCAACGCTGTTCCAGGCCACATCATCACCAACGGTGACTTGCCCTGTGAGGGGAGCAAGACCCGTGGTGGTGTCAAAATTATCCGACTGCCGTGTTTCTGCGTCAAGGACGTCAAAGCGGCTGGCGCTCAAATCAACAGCCCATCCTTGTAGCTGCCCCGCTAAGCCGAGACCAAAGAGCAATTCTGTATCCTCACTGATGGTTTGGCGGACGCCGCTAAT
>JBCCMT010000217.1:0-4007 GCA_039026195.1 Pseudomonadota bacterium
AAGGCCGCCCAAGGATTTCGAGATGCCGCCAAATATGGTATCACACCCGTAGATCCCCAGGTCAATTTCCAAGCAGTCCATACCCACGTCCATAAAGTCATTGCTGCCATTGAGCCCAATGATAGCCAAGAACGGTTTGAAGGTTTTGGCTGCACCGTTATTCGGGAGCGGGCGCATTTTGTCGGCCCCCGGACGGTTCAGGCGGGCGACACCACTATTGAGGCAAAACATATTGTGGTTGCCACCGGCTCCTCCCCTTTTGTGCCGCCCATCCCCGGGCTGGACGAGGTGCCTTACCTCACCAATGAAGTCCTCTTTGATCAGACAGAACTGCCCGACCATTTATTGATCATCGGGGGCGGGCCCATTGGCATTGAGATGGCCCAAGCCCACCGTCGCTTAGGGGCAAAGGTCACGGTGTTTGAGGGCGGCCCGTCTATTTTGGGCAAAGATGATGCCCAGCTGGTGGAGATCGTCCGGCAGCATTTGGTGAAAGAAGGCGTCGACTTGCAAGAGGGGGCAAAGGTGGAGCGGGTCTCTAAAAATGCCCAAGGCGGGGTCACTGTTCATGCGAGTAAGGATGGTCAGCCCTTGAAGATTGACGGTAGCCATCTGCTGGTGGCTGTCGGCCGCAAGGCAAATTTTGAGAATTTGGGCCTTGAGGCAGCCGGGATTGAAACCCATCAGCGCGGCATCAAGGTGGATGATCGCCTCCGCACGTCCAACAAGCGGGTCTATGCCGTGGGGGACGTGATTGGCGGGCGTCAATTCACCCATGTGGCGGGCTATCACGCCAGCATCATTGTACGGAATATTATCTTTAAATCACCGTCAAAGAATAAAGACTATCTGGCCCCTTGGGTCACCTATACCGACCCTGAGCTGGCCCATGTGGGGCTTAATGAAGCCATGGCGAAGGAGCAGAATGTTCCTTACACCCTTACGGAATGGGAGTTTGAAGAAAATGACCGGGCCCAAGCGGAATATGCCACCACCGGCCATGTAAAGACTTTGGTGGGGAAGGGCGGCAAAATCATTGGCTGCTCAATTGTGGGGAAGAACGCTGGGGAGCTGATTGGCCCTTGGGCGCTGGCGGTGGCCAATGGGCTGAAGATCAAAGCCTTCACCAATATGATTGCCCCTTATCCCACTATGGGCGAGGTCTCAAAACGCGCCGCGGGGGCCTATTACACCCCCACTTTATTCTCAGAAAAAACCAAGAAATTGGTCAGTCTCTTGAGTATTTTTGACTGAGTGAGGCGGATGAGAAAATGAGAAGAGCCTCATTTTCTTCCCGCCGAACGAGTTAAGATAAAAAGAAGAGAACCTCTTCATCATTCAAAAAATGGTGAGGAGGCTTTCACTTAAAGCGTCTCCGCTTCAATTGGAATCGCGGAGACGCTTTAAGTCTTTGTTTTTTCGCATTTCCGGACGGCCAACCGCACACACCCCGGATCGGGGTCCAGGGCAGGCTTGGCCTGGAAATGCTTTAAATCCCTGCGTGCCACTGATATCCGTAAGGACTGGAAGAGGTGCCGCGGCCATTTTTAAATTCTCTGGCGGTGGCCAAGAGGGTCATGCGCTTCACATATTTTAAGCTGCGATACCCTAACTGGCGTTCAAGCCGTAACCGGACGGGTGCGCCATGGCGGATCGGCAATGCGCCGCCATTCATGCCATAGGTGATCATGCTTTGGGGGTGGAAGGCATCTACCATATCACAAACTTGCCACCAGCCATCCCAACATTCAAAGCCAATGAACCGGGCCTCTGGCTTCATCCCCACATAGTTCAAGACACGGAAGATTTGAACCCCTGTCCACTCGGCGATGGCGGACCACCCATCCACACAATTATGTTGAGTGATTTGGGTGCGCGACGTGAACTGTTTCAAATCCGCTAAAGAGAGGGCCATGGGCCGTTCGACAAGCCCATCAATGGGTAGTCGCCATTCTTCAAAATCATTCCGCCGCAATCGTTGATACTCATCATCCTCAGGATTAACGGTATTAATAGCCGGAAAATTCTTACTGATCATGCTGCGGTCAAATTCCCGCACCAACGCATTCTCAGAGAGGAGGAGGCGCTGCATGGTGTAGGTAAATGCATCCGCCGCTTCGGCAGGGGACTTGATATCGAGTGGATATTTGTTCGCCGTTACGCTTGCGACCAAGCCACCAGCTGCAATAGAAGAACCGCCAATAATCAGCTTGCGTCGTGTAAGGGTCATTTGGTTTCTCCTTCAGCGGATAAGTCAGCTTTCGCTTTTGTCTTCGGCGGAATGACAGGGGGGAGGGCGTGCCACCCCGTGGTCATCGCCCGGATACTGTCTTTAAAGCCCACAAGCACCACTTGGAACATATGCACCAAGAAAAAGAGGAGGAGGGCAGAGGCAATCAAAAAGTGGATGGTCCGTGCGGATTGTCGACCGCCAAAAATGCTGAAAATCTCGGGATAGCTGGCAGTCACCGCAGGGGACATAGCCAGCCCACTTAAAACCATCAGGGGAAGGAAAATAAATAAAACAACGATATAGGATATTTTTTGAAAGACATTATATCGGCGTGCTTCATCGCCGCGGGCAATTTTAAATTGGGCATGTCCTTTAAATTCAGACCATAGATGCGATGGCTTGAGTTGGTCCTTAGATGGTAATAATGTCTTTCGTGCATAGCCCTTAGCCAGAGAAAGTACGACATAGACAGCGCCGGTGATCACCAATATCCAGGCCGCTAGAAAATGATAGCTGCGGCTTATCCCATTAAGGTTCGCCCATTCCCAATTGCCAAAGGAAATAAAAGCAGGATCACCAAAAAACCCGTCTTCCCCCCAATAAAGACGAGGGTGGGATAAAAGAATAAATACACCCGTTACAAGTAAAGTAAGCACACAGATGGCTGTGATCCAGTGACAAATACGCACCCATTCTTTATGTCTATAGGTCAGTATACGCCCATCTTTATGTTTTTTATCGGCAATTGTTGTTTCCACGTTGATCATCCCTCTTAAAAGGCCAGTTCAGGGTCACATGTTTTTATTTTCCAAGGCAGGTAGAGCCCCAGATACCACCATATGAAGATAAATTGGGTCCCACGAATGCGTGGCGACGATGATGATCACATGATGTGATCACAATTTAGCCTGTATTTATTGCATAATCAACTGAAGTCATTCCGAATCTGTCAACATTGTGGAATGGCGATATAGATTACTGGCTATGCTTTAACCGCAGCCCTGTATATGGCTGTGGATCAAATGGAGGGAGCAAATCTTGCGGGTAGTGCTTTAAAGGCGTCCACTGACTTCACGAAAGCGTGAAGTTCAATCTTTATAGAGGCGAAGACAATTCTTAGCGCCAGCCATAAAAAGAGGTAAGGTAGAGATTATTTGTAAGCCGTAAGCATATCCAACCAAAAGGTAGGTATGCTCACGGCAGATAAAATTTTTCAGCTTCAAGCGATTTGGGCTCAACTTATGCTGGCTTGTTCACCTCTTGAGAGGGGGAAGTCACTGACCCCTTTTTAAGATGGGATACGTCCACATTCACATCCTCAGAATAAGAATAAATAGCTCGTTTTGCAGCACTATTCATCACTGTTTTCCGCGGATCATCTACTTTTGCTTCTTTGACGGCCTCTTCAACCGTTTCATGGTCATCAGGCAAGGCTTTGCGGAAAGCCTCTCCGTGATGTTTTGATGCCTCGACGAGGCTTAAGGAAAGGTCGCAACTGCTTTTCATAATGCGCGCAAACATATCCAAATTATTTTGAAAAATGAGAAATGGCATACGATGTGTTGATGTTGAATCACGAGATAAAAGATGGTCAGGCATATAATACTCCTTAACGAAAATACGTGTCTTGTTTCATTTGGTTCCCGCTTAGGGGGTAAAATATTTAAATAATTTACAGTCATGGAGAAGAAGATGCATTGCTGCTGCGGCCCAATTTTGGTCTAAGGCTTCCAATGTTTGTTATTTCTCGTGACTCATTGCAGCGTCGCTCAAC
>JBCCMT010000218.1:0-3979 GCA_039026195.1 Pseudomonadota bacterium
AATTTTTCAATGTCAGGCACAGCTTGCAGCAACATGCCTAAGGAATCTTGCCCTTCCAGCATAGACCGCCGGGCAAAGGGGTCGGTGCTAAAGGGCACCACATGATTGCCAAACCGCAACTCCTCCGCCTCTAAATCAACAGTCACCTCTTGGCCAGGATGATCTAACAAAAGATCATGAATGTCCTTTGGGACTTCAACGGTGAGCAAACTATTTTTCAATGAGTTGGACCGAAATATATCAGCAATTTTTGTACTGATGACCACTTCCACCCCAAGGGCTTTGAGGGCCCATGGCGCATGTTCCCTGGAAGAGCCACAGCCAAAATTATCCCCTCCCACCAATATACGGTGGGTGGACATATCAATCCCCTTAAAAGGGTTGTCTGATTTTTCTTGTCCGTCGGCGTCAAACCGCCAGTCATGAAAAGCTTTATCCGCTAACCCTTCACGACTAGTGGTGGTTAAAAACCGGGCGGGGATAATTTGATCCGTGTCAATGTCGGTTTGCGTTAAAACCAGGGTTTTGCTGGTCAATGTTTGAAAGGGTTTCATGCTCATGCGGCCTCTCCTGTCAAATAGGGGCGGGGGTCCGCAATATGCCCCGCGATGGCCGACGCTGCGGCCGTGGCAGGGGAAGCAAGGACCGTCCGGACCCCTTCCCCCTGGCGACCTTTAAAATTCCGGTTCGAGGTGGAGACCACCACCTCCCCCGGGGCACCGCGATCGCCATTCATGGCAATACACATGGAGCAGCCGGGCAAGCGCCATTCGGCGCCCGCCTCTAAGAAGATTTTATCAAGCCCTTCGGCTTCGGCATCTTTTTTTACTTGCTCCGACCCTGGCACGATGAGGGCAATGACCCCAGGGGCCACTTTGCGCCCCCGCATCACCTCTGCTGCCATGCGCAAGTCGGAAAGACGACCATTTGTACACGACCCAATAAAAATCCGCTGGATTTCAATCTTCTCAAAGGAGGTGTTTTCCTGAAGGCCCATATATTCATAGGCCTCTTCTGCGCCCTCATTTGCCGCCACGGGAACAGTTTTGGTCACAGCCGCCCCAGCATCGGGGGAAACCCCATAGGTGACCATCGGCGCAATGGCATTCACATTCACGGTGACTTGCTTGTCAAAGCTAGCCCCTTCATCCGTATAGAGCTGAGACCATTCTTTAACAGCTGCGTCATAATCCGCTGGGACACCTGGCCGACCGCGCAACCAGTCAAAGGTCACTTGGTCTGGAGCGATCATGCCCGCCCGTGCTCCTGCTTCAATGGACAAGTTACAGAGGGTCATGCGGGCTTCCATCTCTAAGGCCTCAATGGCGGGCCCAGCATACTCTAAAACATAGCCTGAGGCCCCGCCGGCCCCAATTTGAGCAATCATGGCCAAGGCCAAATCTTTCGCCGTCACGCCGGACTGTAGCTCACCTTCAAAATTGATCCGCATAGATTTTGGTTTGCGCTGGAACAAGCTTTGGGTGGCGAGGACGTGCCCCACCTCCGTCGTACCGATCCCAAAGGCAAGCGCCCCAAAAGCACCGTGGGTGGAGGTATGACTATCCCCACATACAATGACGATCCCCGGCTGAGAACGCCCCTGTTCGGGGCCCACCAAATGCACAATCCCGCGGCGATCATCATTGAAATCTAACAATTCAATGCCGTGGTCGGCACAATTTTGTACCAATGTTTCTACCTGCAGTTTTGCAGCCTCGGTCGCATAAGGTCGGGTTCCATCGGCGCCGGCAGGCAAAGTGGGGGTCGAATGGTCCATGGTGGCCAAGGTCAGGTCAGGGCGGCGTACTTTGATGCCCCGCTCTTTCAGTACAGAGAAGGCTTGGGGGCTGGTCACCTCATGAACCAAATGCAGTCCCACATGCAAAATCGCTGGCCGGTCTATTTCTTCAGGGGTAACGACATTCCGCTCCCATACCTTTTCAAATAATGTCTTAGCTGTCATGACCCGCCTCCACGATCACGCGATTAGACGCCCCTGAAACAAGGCCGCGCAAATCTTCGTCGGTGATATTCTGACGCTCATCGGCAAGACGTTTGAAAGCTTCAAACAAGGCCGTCACATTTTCAGGGTCAATTTCGTGACCCAACTCCTCTAACCGCGCAAGCATAGCGTGCTTACCGGAATGCTTGCCCAACACCAAAGTCGTTGTGGGTGCACCGATATCTTCAGGTCGCATGATTTCATAGGTTTCCCGGTTAGCCAACATCCCATGCTGATGAATGCCCGCCTCATGGGCAAAGGCATTACGCCCCACAATAGCCTTGTTCCGCTGCACTTTTTCACCTGTCACCTGTTCTAAGGTGCGGCTTGCATTGAAAAGCTTTGTGGTATCAAGAGCTGTTTCTGTCCCATAAAAATCGCGGCGAGTGTGTAAGGACATCACCACCTCCTCCATGGAACAATTGCCAGCCCGCTCCCCAATCCCGTTAATAGTGCACTCCACTTGGCGCACGCCAGCACGAACGGCCGCTAAAGAATTGGCAACCGCCATGCCCAAATCATCATGACAATGACAAGAAAAAACCGTTTCTGGGCCAGGTTTCACCGCCTCATGCAAATAGGTGAAGATATCATAGATTTCCTCTGGCGTGATATACCCCACCGTGTCCGGTACGTTTAAGGTCTGTGCGCCCGCTTCGGTGGCCACCCGCAAACAGTCCGCCAAAAAGTCGCGTTCTGTGCGCATGGCATCCTCTGCAGAGAATTCCACATCGTCGAAAATATTCCGGGCAAAGCGTACCCCATGGTCAATAGACTTTAAGATTTCATCTTTGCTCATCTTTAATTTAAATTCGCGGTGCAAGGGCGAGGTACCGATAAACACATGTGCCCGTTTGCGCTTTGCAGGTTCTAACGCCCGGGCTGCGGCTTCGATATCAGGCTCTCGCACGCGGGCGAGGGAGCATATCCGCGGGCCTTCGGTTTCCTCTGCGATGGCTTGCACAGCCTCTGCATCACCGGGGGAGGCGGCGGCAAAGCCCGCTTCGATAATATCCACCTTCAAGGCCGCCAAGGCTTTCGCCATGCGCAGCTTGCCCTTCATGGTCATGGAAAACCCAGGGGATTGTTCCCCATCTCGTAAGGTGGTGTCAAAAATGCGTACGTGATCTTGGGTCATCGAACACCCCCTTTCTGTAGGGTGATAAGAAGAAGAGATGTATCATTTCTTTTATGCATACTGATCATTTTCATTCTCCTTCTTTTATGATTGTCCGTTGGTTAATAATAAGACAGGCAAATTTGCTGCCCGTAGGGTTTCCACAATCCGGTCCATATGGGGGCCGTCACTTGCCTCTACCGAGATATCAAGGTAGGTGGATTTGGCAGGTAAATCGTTGAATATGCGATGGTAAGAAATGTCGATCACATTTCCGCCCGCCGCTGAAATGGCTTGGGAGACCAAGGTTAACTGTCCGGGGACATCTATCAATTCGATCCGCAACCGGGCCAGCCGGCGCTGACGGGCCAAGTCCCTCATCAAGATAGAAGATAAAAGCCGCGTATCAATATTCCCGCCACAAATGATGGTACCAACTTTCCGCCCTCGGAACAAAGATGGATGTGCCAAAATCGCCGCCAACCCTGCAGCCCCCGCCCCCTCTGCTAGGGTTTTTTGTGTGTTCAGCAATAAACTCAACGCCCGCTCTAAATGCCGCTCCTCCACGGTGATGATTTCATCCACGTAAGAGGCCACCACCTGGCGGTTAAGCTGCCCTGGATGCTCCACCGCAATGCCCTCTGCCAAGGTCATGCCCCCGCAAGGCCGGGTTGTCCCGCGGATGGCGTTAAACATGCCGGGGAAAAGGGCCGCCTGCACACCAACGATACGGATGGCTGGATTCATCTGTTTGGCCACCACCGCCATACCGGAAATCAAACCGCCGCCTCCAATGGGCACGGCCAAGACCTCTAAATCAGAGACCGCCGCCAACATCTCAACGGCCACGGTACCTTGGC
>JBCCMT010000219.1:0-3975 GCA_039026195.1 Pseudomonadota bacterium
CCGTGGTGTAATAGCTATAGAGGGCTGCTCCGAGCGGATCGGCCATGCCGATCTTCACTTCCGGCTTCTTGGCACCTGATCATGGCTTTACGGATGTTGCCACCGAAGCGGCCACACCGCCCCGGCAATAGTGAAACCGCTCAAGCCACTTTTTCTAAATGATAGGCGGCTTGGGCGGCGAGCTCTTCTGTCGCGGCAATAATAATCCGCCCCCGATGGAAATCTGAGCGTACTTTTCCGCCTTTCCAGGTCATGATAGTCCCGCCCGCCGCTTTGATGACAGGCATACAAGCGGCAATATCATACCAAGACAGCCCCGCTTCAATCACCAGGTCCATGTGACCAGACGCCACCAACCCAATACCGTAAGCATCAAGGCCTTGACGGGTCACTTGTACGCGCGCCGCCAGGGCCGCAATGGCCTCTGCCTCGTCTGGTTGAAGATATTCATCCGCCCGCATATCCGTCACCATCAACCGCGCCATGGAAAGATCATCGCAAGAGGAACATTTCGCTATACCGCTTTGGTGCTGGGTTTCATAAGCGGCCGTGCCTTTCACGGTGCCGATCCATCTTTCCTTGGTGAAGGGTTGGTCAATGATGCCAGCAATGGGTGTCCCATTTTCTTCCAATCCAATCAGCGTTGTCCAAACAGGGATACCGCAAATAAAGGCGCGGGTGCCATCTATAGGGTCAATCACCCAGCGATAGGGGGCAGTACCTTTTGTCTCCCCCCCTTCCTCTCCCAAAATACCATGGTTGGGAAAACGGGCGTGGATCGCCTTACGGACAGCCTTTTCTGCATTTTGGTCCGCTGCCGTCACAGGGTCGAAATAGCCCGGTTTTTTAGCGTCTTTATTAGTGATGGGAAGGGAGGAGCGAAAGCCCATTAGGCTTTCTTGGGCGGCAATGTCCGCTAAATCACAGAGAACGGAAAGATGCTGTTCAGAGGGAAGATCGGTCATAGGAGAGAGTTTACGTTCCGTCACACGATCCCGCAATAAAAAGAGATGCCTTTCCCGTTGAAAGGAAAGGCATCTTTAAGGGCTTATGCCCTCGGGGAGCGGCTCTCACAGCAAGGGGTTAGGCAGCACCTGCTAAGGTTTTTGCCAAGTCCAAAAGACGGCGGCGCGGGCCCTCTTTCAAATTATAATAGGCGCGGACAAGGTCGATGGTCTCTTTGGTTGTAAAAACTTCCGGCGCGATATAGCTGCTGGCTTCTTCTTCAAGGCCGGGGGTATCCACCAGCTCCTCTTGGTCTTTGCGGGAAAGCCCTTCAAAGAAATGACTCACGGGCACTTCTAATGCTTCTGCCAACGACCATAGCCGAGAGGCGGAAACCCGGTTTGCCCCGGATTCATATTTCTGAATTTGTTGGAATTTAATTCCTACGGCGTCCGCAAGTTTTTGTTGGGTCATACCTAAAAGGCACCGTCGTTGACGCAATTTCTGCCCAACATGAAGATCAATGGGATGTACCATCTCGCCACTCCTTAAGTTATTCGTGTCTGGGACAGGGAGCTTCAAGATATGTGCCGCGACGGCGCCCTTATGGGGAAAAAGCCATCGCTTTCTTGCCGTTGGGTTGAGTTTCGCCCTAAAAACGGGGGAAAATTTCATCTTTTTCTCGAAAAAGGATATGAAATAGACCATAGCCATAAGATCAAACTGCACGATCACGCTAATGATTTTTTGTCGGTCGTGAGAAATGAGACCTTATTTTGACAAAAGACGCCCCTCCAAAGCCTTCTGAAGGCCCTGAAAAAAACAAACGTCTCTCAAAAGAAGAACGCTTAGCCCAGGCCTTACGGCATAATTTGCGACGCCGAAAAGTGGCCGCAAAATCTCAGGATAAAATTTAAATGGACAGATTAGCAATTATTGGTGGCCGTGAGCTTTATGGGGAGCTTGAAATATCCGGCGCAAAGAACTCGGCTCTGAAGGTGATGGTGGCGTCGCTTTTAACAGATGAGCCTCTCACACTGACGAATATGCCAGACCTGGCCGATGTACGCCAATTAATGGTTTTGCTTGAAAATCACGGGGTCATGATTGAGCGTGCAAAAGGTAAGGTCACGTTAGAGGCAAATACCATCACCTCCACCACCGCGCCTTACGACATTGTTCGGAAGATGCGGGCCAGCTTTAACGTGCTTGGCCCTCTTCTGGCGCGAGAAGGGCGAGCCAAGGTCTCTTTGCCTGGCGGTTGTGCCATTGGCGCCCGGCCCGTGGACTTTCACTTAAAAGCGCTTGAAACCATGGGGGCAGATATTCAGCTTGAGGAGGGATATGTCATTGCCCAAGCGAAAGAAGGCTTACGGGGCGCACAAATCTCCTTCCCCTTTGCCTCCGTTGGGGCGACCGAGCATTCCATGATGGCAGCGACACTGGCAGAGGGGCAAACCGTTTTGAAAAATGCGGCGAGAGAGCCGGAGATTGTGGACCTTGCCAATTGTCTAAAGGCCATGGGCGCGCAGATCGAAGGGGCGGGAACCTCTACAATTACGATCATGGGTGTGAAGAGCTTACAGGGGACGACCCATGATGTCTTGCCTGATCGGATTGAGCTTGGATCCTATGCCATGGCGGTGGGCGCCGCGGGGGGGGAGTTGTTGCTCAAACGAGGGCGCCTTGATTTATTAGGGGCCGCCGATGGCATTTTGGCTGAAGCGGGCTTGACCCTGACCGATGAGGAGGAGGGGCTGCGGGTCACCAAATGGGGCCGGCCCACCATGGGCACCAATGTTCACACAGAACCCTTCCCCGGTTTCCCCACAGACTTTCAAGCGCAGTATATGGCGCTGATGGCTTTAGCTGACGGCACATCTCTCATTAAGGAAACAATTTTTGAAAACCGGTTTATGCATGTGCCGGAATTGGTTCGTCTGGGGGCGGACATCACGGTGGAGGGGCAAACGGCGACGGTGCGCGGTGTTAAAGTACTAAAAGGGGCCCCCGTGATGGCAACGGACCTCAGGGCCTCCATGTCGTTAATTGTAGCTGGCCTTGCGGCGGAGGGGCAGACGATGCTCTCTCGGTTATACCATCTGGACCGCGGCTTTGAACGGCTGGATGAAAAGCTTCAATCGGTGGGCGCGCTTGTGGAGCGGGTGACGGGGGACGACTAACCCTTTATGCGTTTGACAAATGCAGCATAGCCTTCAGGCGTATCAATCCCGGGGGTGGCTTGGGGCACAATGGCGGCGGTAAGCCGGTGGCCATGCTCTAAAATACGCAATTGCTCTAAAGACTCAGCCTTTTCAAGGGGCGTCCGAGGAAGGTGGGGGAAGGCCTGAAGGTTGCTTGCAGAAAAGGCATAAATCCCAATATGTAAGTAGATTTCCTCTGTAGGCGTTCTTTCAAAGGGGATGGCGCTGCGTGAAAAATAAAGCACAGACTGAAGATTTTGGGGGTCTTTTTGCGCCAATACCGCTTTGACCATATTGGGGTCTTTTGGGTCTGACCCCTTTGGAAAGGGACACACCAAGGTTGAGGCAAAGGCAGGGGCTTTCGGGTCTGACATCGCCTTGCGATGGGTTTCAATGAGCAATTTTATGTGCTCAGGCTCAATCTCTGGCTCGTCCCCTTGGACATTCACAATAATCTCTGCATCCCGCTGTTTCGCTGCTTCTGCCACCCGGTCTGTCCCGCTCTCATGGGTCGGGGCGGTCATGATGGCCTCGCCCCCAAACTCTTCAACGCAAATCTGAATGCGTTCATCATCTGTGGCGACAAGGGTCTTTACCGAAGGGATGGAGGAGACTGCCTCCACCGTATGCTGAATAAGGGGCTTCCCAGTTTCATCGAGCAAAGGTTTGCCGGGCAATCGGCTTGACGCATAGCGGGCGGGGATAACAATTAGCGTATCACTCATGAAGATGACCTGGTTTTAGGGCGGATAGGTAAGGGGATGTTGATCCCAAAATGCCGCGTAAAATATCGAATACAAAATGCACCCCCTGCGCCCATGATCAC
>JBCCMT010000220.1:0-3970 GCA_039026195.1 Pseudomonadota bacterium
CACTTTTTTGAGGATGACGATTATAGAGGACTGGGCCATTACGATCATTTTTTATAAAGGCGATCCGTACTCTCGCTTCTTGTCGTTTTTCATCGCTAAGTTTTGGCAATAGCCGTGTCGTTGCGGTGGCTTTGAGGTCGAAAAGTTGTCGATCCGCCTTCGCCCAATGATCATTTGGGGTCAGATGTTCTGCGTATCGGGAAAGAATGTTTCGCTCTTGAGAGGACGACCAATCATGATCTACCCATGCTTGGCGCAATTGGGTGCGCCCTGCATCCTTATTGCCATTTTTCAAAAATGCCCGCGCCAATTGCAGATGTCCATTTCCCGTTTCTGGGTCGCGCTCAGCAAAAAAGGCAATAATCTCTTCAGCGGGGGTGTCGTCATCAAAGTTGCGTTCTGCCTTACTCTGTATGCGGGTAATATCAGGCCAGCCAAAGTGACGGTCTAAAAAAAGAGAGATGTCTTGGGACGAAATATTTTCAACAGAAGAGCGATAATAGGCCCAATCCGCAACGGAACGCGCTGTGGGGGCGGTGATGGCTTGGCGCAATTGATCGGCTTCTATGTATTTTCGCCCCCCAATGCTTTCCAACACCCCTTTTAATAAGGCTTGATCCGTTGGCGTGATCCAAGGGGAGAGGGGCGGGGTGGGTTTAATGCGGGGGAGGGGGAGACCGTTCACCGTCCTCTGGTCGAATGTTGCTGTAGGGGCGGGCACCTCTTCTGGTTCAGCAATTGCGGCTTGGTCGGCGACAGTCTGAGACGCAAGCGCGGTTGCCCCTAACGAAACGAAGAGGCTGTGTGCGAAAAAAAGGGATAAAAAGAAACGCAACACGGGGGACTTGGGCGACCTCATTCCAAAAGAGAATTTAAGCTAACATATTTAGGGTTGCAGAAATAGCGCCAAGACGACTTTCCTTTTATGAAAAAGCAGACATCTTTTCCACCATCTTGCAAAGCGGCTGACTTGCACTTCTCCTCCAGGGCGCCTACCCAGCTCCATCATATCGCAAAAGGATAGAGGTTACCATGTCCACAGACGGGCTTAGAGGTTCCATGACAGCGCTGGTCACGCCCTTTACAAAAACGGGCGAGGTGGACTTTGATAATTATGCAAAACTGGTGGAGCGTCAGATTGCATCGGGCACCAATGCGCTTATTCCTGGGGGCACCACGGGGGAGGGGTCTACACTTACCATTGCAGAACACCAATCAGTGATTGAAGCCTGTGTGGCGCAAACCAAATCACGCGTACCGGTGATTGCGGGCGTGGGGGCGAATGACACCCCGGTTTCTATTGCCTTGGCGCAAACGGCGCAAAAAGCAGGGGCCGATGCCTTACTTGCCGCGACAGGATATTATAACCGCCCCTCCCAACGGGGGCTGATTGCCCATTATCAAACCCTAGCAGAGGCGACGGATCTGCCGATTATTCTTTATAATGTCCCGGGTCGGACCGCTTGTGATATCCATGTGGATACCATGGCCGCCTTGGTAGAGCATCCACAGATTATTGGCGTCAAAGATGCCACGGGAGATTTGGCGCGGGTGGCCTTGCAACGGTTGGCGTGCGGGAAAGATTTCATCCAACTCTCCGGTGAAGATATGACGGCGGTGGGATTTAATGCCATGGGCGGGGTGGGCTGTATCTCCGTAACGGCGAATGTCATGCCTGATCTTTGTGCCCAAATGCACCAAGCTTGTTTGTCAGGGGACTGGGCAAGTGCCCTTGCCTATCAAGACAAGTTGGCCCCCCTTCACGCGGCGTTGTTTGCAGATACCAATCCCACGCCGGTGAAATATGCCCTCTCCCGCTTAGGTCTCATTGAAAACGAAGTCCGCTTGCCCATGGTCCCCGCCTCGGAAGCGGCCATGGCGATGGTGGATGCTGCCCTTGAGGGGCTTGGCCTCTTGTAAGAGGGCCCTATTGTAAGCCACGAAAAGATATCTATCTTTCATCTTCTTAAAATAAAGAATGCTTGTTTTGAGAAGATGAAGCAGACGTTAACCTTGAGAATATCCCATCATGGCCCCGCCAAAGAAAAAAGAAGCGCCTGGACGCAAAACCATCGCGGAGAATCGCCGAGCCCGGTTTGAATATAAGCTGGAGGATGTGATTGAGGCGGGGATCATTCTGACGGGGACGGAGGTGAAGGCCTTACGCGAGGGGAAGGCCAATATTGCCGAAAGCTATTGTGCGCCGGAGCCTGGGCCCAATGGGACAGAGATTTGGTTGGTGAATGCGAATATTCCTGAATATTCTGGGGGAAATCGTGAAAACCACCAACCCAAACGCCCCCGGAAATTATTGCTCTCAAAACGGCAAATCTCGACCCTTACCGGGGCGGTAGAGCGCAAAGGCTTTACCATTATCCCCCTAAAGCTCGTCTTTAATGATCGGGGGTTGGTGAAACTCGACATCGCCATGGCGGAGGGGAAAAAGCTGCACGATAAGCGGGACACCCAAAAAGAACGAGACTGGGGCCGACAAAAACAACGCCTTCTCCGCCGAGGGTGATGGGATTTTCCCCTATATCCCTGTCCTTTCGGAAATATCTTGTTTTCTCTTATTCTTGCATTGCTTTACGCGAATTAATGCGTAAGCTTTCCCCACGAAAGATAGCTCTGGCGAAGACTTAAAGCCCGTTACCGGTCCTAATATCTCTACCCCGACCTGCTTTCTATATGGTTTTCATGGTTTTTACTGTGGGAGCCCGCCGTTCGGATAGGAGAATGAAAATGGCATCTGGTACAGTAAAATGGTTTAACGCCGAAAAAGGCTTTGGCTTTATTCAACCTGATGAGGGCGGCAATGACGTCTTCGTCCACATCTCAGCCGTTCAAGAAGCTGGTTTGCAAGGCCTGAAAGATGGCCAGCGCATTGGCTATGAAATGGTGACAGACCGTCGGGGCCGTAGCTCTGCCGGTGAACTCAAGGTTCAAGACTAACGGTTTTGTTATTTGCTCATCCTGGCTTTGGTCAGGGTGAGCGAATGAAACCATCTTTATAAAGCCTTTTTGGTATGAAAAGACCTGTGAGAGATATGGTTAGCTCTGCCCCTTAAAGCTTGTCTTATCACATCTTCATCTTCGTTATTTTCCATACCATAATTATCAGGTCGATAAAGCTTGGTTTTGCTTTGCTCCCTTGAAAGCTTAGGTTAAGTCCCTGCCATGTCGTTGTGGGAACGTATTCTTGCCTTATTATCAGAGGCCCAAGACCGAACCTTAGGGGCGGTGATGGAAGCCATGGAGGCGCGCCGAAAGCGTCGCGATGCGGCGGTCTTCTCCATCGCGTTGATTGCGCTGTCAGCTAAAATGGCCAAAGCCGACGGGGTGGTGACCGATGACGAGATCGCCGCCTTCCGGTCCTTTTTTTCCTACCCGGACGAAGAAGAAGCCAAGGTGCGCACTGTGTTTAATCTCGCCATGGAAGATGTGGCAGGGTTTGACGCCTATGCACGTCAAGTGGGCCGGTTGTTTCGGGATGAGCCCTCCATCCTTGAAGATGTGCTGGATTGTCTATTTTTTATCGCGTTGGCGGACGGCATTTTGCATGAAAAAGAAACGGATCTATTGCGTGTTGCCGGGGATGCTTTTCATATCGATAAGTTGAAATGGCGGCGTATTAAAGCGGCGCATTTTGGTCCGGACAAAGAAGATCCTTATGTCATTTTAGGGGTTGACCCTGAAGCGCCGGACGATGTGGTTAAAAAAATATACCGTGACCTTGTGAAGGATAATCACCCCGATGCGCTCATCGCGCGCGGGGTCCCCGCTGAACTCGTCCGCATCTCTGAAAACCGGATGGCGGTGATCAACACGGCCTATGAAAAGGTCCTGGAAGAGCGCGCATTATAACCTAGAGCAAACTGCCTTAAGTTTGCATCGGCAGTTTGCTCTAGGTTCTTTAGTGGTCGCGTCGCGAAAGGCCAAAACCGATTCTCACCCCGGATCAGGGTCCAGG
>JBCCMT010000221.1:0-3959 GCA_039026195.1 Pseudomonadota bacterium
CGCCCGCGCGCCAGACCGTACAGAAACTAAGAGGGGGTTGGCCGCATCGCCAAATTTTTTCTCCACCAGCCCCTCAATGGTTTCAAGGGCGCTGGCCACTTCCGCCTCAAGGCCGTCCGGAGATTGATGGTTATTCTCGTAATAGGCGGTACAGACCTCAGTGGTGATGGTAAAACCTGGTGGGACTGGCAGACCTAAAGACGCCATTTCCGCCAGATTGGCCCCTTTGCCGCCGAGCAGGTTCCGCATATCCGATTGGCCATCGGCGGAGCCGCCCCCAAAGCTGTAAATATGTTTGCTCACAAGAATATCTTTCATCTTTGATAAGTTTAGGGGCTTATGCCCTGGCAAGGCGTCAATATTCAAGGATGAAGGGCGCAAAATATTATTTTCAAATCGCGTCGCTAAGTTTTCATTGTCATCTCGGAAAGCCAAAGGCTTGTCCGAGATCCATAATAGAGAATAAGCGTCTGCTCATAAAAGTAGATATTATAAATTATGGATCCCAGTCTTCTCACTGTCGTTCGAAACTGGGATGACAAAGGCTCTTATTTCACTTTCTTGAATTTTTTATCCCTCAATTTGGCGAAAATCCGCCACTTGGTCGCAAAGGCCGGTCACCTGTTGCAAAAGGGCCAGGCGATTGGCGCGCAAGGCGGCCTCCTCCGCATTAACGGTGACGTCTTCGAAAAAGCGGTCTAGCGGCGCCCGCAAACTGGCGATAGCGCCCATGGCCTCAGTGAAGTTCTCTTCGCGCAAAGATGTTTCCGTCGCGGTACTCGCCGTGCTGAGGGCCGCAAACAGCTCTTTCTCCGCCGCTTCGGTCAGCTGGTCTTCACTCACTTTCGCCTCGGGCAGGGCGTCTTTCTTGGCTTCAGCCCGTAAGATATTCGCTGCGCGTTTATAGGCCGCCAGAAGGTTTTCCCCCTCGCCCGTTTTGAGCAAGGCCGCCAGGGCGTCAAGCTTTGCCACCACCTGCACAAAGTCATCTTCCCCTGGCCGCAGCACCGCTTTGATATGGTCATGGGCGTGACCCTTCTCCCGTAAGTACACCGTCAAGCGGTCATGGAAGAAGTCCAGGAGGTCACTGTCTTCCAGGTCAATGACGTCCGCTAGTTTAAAACGTAGGCCATTGGCAAAAATAATCTGTATCACCCCTAGGGCCATGCGGCGGAGGGCGAAGGGGTCCTTTGACCCGGTGGGCTTTTCATCAATAGACCAAAACATGGCCAGCGTTGTGAGCTTTTCCGCGAGCGCTACCGCTACACTCACCGGCGCGGTGGGAATGTCATCGCCTTGGCCAGCGGGCTTATAATGATCGCGAATGGCATCGGCGATGGCTGGATCCATCCCCTCCTCCAGGGCGTAATAGCGGCCCATCATGCCTTGCAGTTCTGGGAACTCGCCCACCATTTCGGTGACCAAATCCGCTTTCGCAAGGGCGGCCGCTTTGGTCGTCTTCTCTGGGTCGGCGCCGACCAGGGGGGCGATTTCTCGGGCCAATTGGGCCACCCGCTTCACCTTATCAGCCACACTGCCCAACCCCTCAAAAAAGGTAATATTTTTCAGCTTCTCTGCCTGGGTGGCGAGGGGGGTTTTCAGGTCTTGGCGGAAGAGGAACCAAGCGTCTGACAGCCGCGCCTCTAACACCCGCTCATACCCCGCCATCATCGCCGCCCCGCCATCATCGGGCGCAACATTCGCCACACAGATGAATTTCGGCGCCAAACGCCCGGTTTTGGGGTCCTTCAGGGAGAAATATTTCTGATGCCCTTTCATCGACGCAATCAACGCCTCATCGGGGACACTCAAAAATTTCTCATCAAAATTGCCAATGCGGGGCATGGGCCATTCGGCAAGACCCGCCACTTCCGACAGCAATGCCTTATCCTCAATAATTTCAAGCCCTTGGGCGCGGGCCAAGCTTTGCGCCTCCCCCCAGATGCGCTCCTCCCGCTCATCGGGGTCCAGCATCACATGGGCCCGGCCGAGCGCCTCGGCATAGGGCTCAAAGCTGCGCACTTGGATTTCCCCCGGCGCCATAAAGCGATGCCCTTCGGTAATGTCCCCACTTTGCAGGCCCGCCACGGTGAGGGGGACAATCTCCGTGTCATAGGTGCATAAAATCCGGTGCAGGGGCCGGACCCATTTCAACTCCCCATCGCCCCAGCGCATGGATTTGGGCCAGGGGAAATTTTGGATCACGTCGGGGATAATGTCGGCAATCACCTCCGCCGTCAGGCGACCCTTTTCATGGATCACCGCCATATAAAAAGAGCCCTTTTTATCCTCGCGGATCTCCGCCTGGTCGAGGGAGGTGAGCCCAGCGCTTTTTAAAAATCCCTCCACCGCTTTTTCCGGCGCGCCCACCCGGGGGCCTTTGCGCTCTTCACTGCGATCCGCTTGGGCGGGGGGTAGGCCCGTCACCACAAGGGTTAGGCGACGGGGGGTGGCAAAGGCTTTTGCGGCGCTGGGCTGATAGCCCGCCGCCTTCAGCCGTTCCCCCACGAGACGATCTAAATCCTGCGCCGCACGGCGTTGCATCCGCGCAGGGATTTCTTCGGAAAATAACTCAAGCAGCAAGTCAGGCATGGTAGGATCAATTCATGGTCATCAAGAGACCACTTCCTAACGATTTTAGCCTGCAAGGAAATGGGGAAAGAGAATTTTTCCCAATTAAACTTGAAAGCTGAGACCTGAAAATCTTTGCTTACCCAAATTTAGGCTGGATCAAGATGAGGCGATTTTGCGCTTCGCCCTGTCCCTCTTTCCGAAAAATCGGTTTTGGCAAACGCCGCATAAGCGGACGCGCCTTACGCTCCGTTTTCAAAGCGCCAAAGGCGGCGAGGTGATCAACAACTTCGTGATTCAAGCGCATACGTAAGGACCTTCTCTCTTCTTAAGTCCTCTCCACCCTCCCGCAGTCTTGTTAAAATACCCCTACAAAGCGGCGATGTTTTGGCAGCTTTTCAAAAGAGTTTTAAAACGGTCCTTGCGTGTGGGCGCTGGTCCACCCATACTTTTGCCTTCATATTTGCATCCTCATCTTGGACCCCTTTTTATCTATGCCCCTCCCTATCTCCTGCACCATCATCACGAAAAATGAAGGCGATCGGATTGGGCGGACCATTTTATCGACCCGGGGGCTTGTGGACGAGGTGGTGGTGGTCGATTCAGGGTCCACCGATGATACCGTGGCGGTGTGTGAAGACTTAGGCGCCCGGGTCATCCACAACCCTTGGCCAGGCTACGGCCCGCAGAAACGCTTTGCCGAAGACCAAGCCCAGCATGATTGGATTTTAAACCTTGATGCTGATGAGGTCTTAAGCGATCGGCTGCAAGGGGCCATTAAAGACTTAAAAGACAAGGCCCCCCCGCCGCTTAAGGGGTATCGCTTTCGCCAGGTCACAGTCTATCCTGGCCAAGACAGCCCCCGGCCCCTCGCCGACTTTCATCATTATGTCCGCCTTTACGACCGCCGGGCTATGCGCTTTCGCGATAGCCTGGTCCATGATGTGGTGGATGTGGGTCGTCAGCCGGTGGGTGACCTTCCCGGCGGGGCCCTCCACTACTCCTTCCGCTCCCTCGATCATTTGGCGAGGAAGCTCGACAGCTATACAAGCCTGCAAGCCAAAGAGATTAAAAAGCCCCGCTGGCAGCTGCGCCTGCGCCAACCTTTTGAATATGGATTGCTCTTTTTACGCTATGCGATATTGCGGCGCCACCTCACCGGCGGGCTTTATGGGGTAAAGGTGGCCCACACCATGGCCAAGGGCCGATCTGCGCGCATTGACAAATTTTTAGCGGCGCCCTCCTCAAAAGAAAGATAAGATATAGCGTAATGCCCACTCATCTTTCCCGTGAACGCTTTCAGACCCTTGCGGGGCGGAAAACCGCCTGGCGCGCCCTGATGCTGGAAGACCATGGTCTGCTGCGCAAAATCTACGATAACTCCCATC
>JBCCMT010000222.1:0-3956 GCA_039026195.1 Pseudomonadota bacterium
GCAGTAAATTCTCCTGTGATACCCACCTCAACAGAGCTTGATTTATCTTCTCTATCTTCTAGGAAACTAATAAATCCGGTATCACCATTTTCAGCGATGAGAGTACCTAACAAATATTGATCAGTGT
This sequence comes from Pseudomonadota bacterium, assembly GCA_039026195.1. GTDB lineage: Bacteria > Pseudomonadota > Alphaproteobacteria > Caulobacterales > Parvularculaceae > Parvularcula. The sequence continues at coordinate 128 of JBCCMT010000222.1, forward strand.
AAAAGCTAGATGAAAGATTGGAGGCACTTATAAATGCTTCCCAATCAGGAGCAAATTCGTAACCAACTCTTGCAAAAGCTTGAACTGATTCGCCTTCATAGTTTTGCCAATCTGGTGCAAAAAGAACATCTGAAATTGATTCAGGTGGGGCTGAACATTCAAGTTGAAAACAACTTGTGGTGCCATCTTCGTCCCAATTTACATCCGCGTATGTTGTGCCTGTTGTATAGGTAGGTACACCTAATTGACGAGCAGATTGCCAGTTCTGGATGATAGCAGACACATCCACTGTAAGGCGATCCGTAGGCGTAAATAATATTGAAGGGGCCGCTGTGAATTGTTTGGAATCTTCTTCTAAATAACTATTTGTAGACTCAAATGCGAGAGGCAGGCGAACACTCAATATATCATCAACAAGTGGAGTATTCACATCTGCTTCAAACCGGTAAAGATCATAGTTACCAATATGAGCACCAATTTGTGCAAATTCTTGATCTTTGGGTTTTTTACTAACGAAATTTACAATACCACCATAGTTATTTCGGCCATAAATAATACCGCTTGGGCCTTTAAGAAATTCAGTTCGTTCAAGAACAATAGTATCCACTGGCTGAACAGGAATAAAAGAAATTCCATTAAACTTGAAACCATCTAAAACATCAAGGTCAAAGCCACGAGCTGTCACTCCCCCATTAAATAGTTCGCCCTGGGATCCTTTCGAGCGTTGATCAAGACCTGCAACATATTTGTAGAGATCATTAAGGCGTGTGATGGCAAAAGTGTCAATGAGATCTTCGTTAAGAACACTAACAGATTGTGGCGTTTCTACTAAATTCAATGGTAGCTTGGCGGCGCTGCTTGATTGAGATCTGTCAAAAAACTGTGTTCCCTGAACGACGATTGTGTCCTCTTGTGCTCCGTCCTGGGCCAAAGCAGCTTGACCGCCGGTCCCAAATATTAATGCTGACACACTGGCCAGCAAAGATTTTTGTAATGTTGTTCTTTTCATGGATGTACCCTCCAGATGTGACGCGTCTGCGCCTTTTTGGAGCGAGATGACAATCACCCCGCTTTCTGTGAGGTCACCCTTCAGATTTGTCCCGTCGAGTAATGCCGCTAATGCATCCTCTATGGAATAACGCCCTGAAACCGCGTTTGTCCGTGTATTACTCAACTGGTCCGTTTGGAATAAAACAGAGCGATTTGTTTGATGAGAGAGTTTCTTGACACCGTCAGCAACGGCTTGTGCTGGTATACGGATATCAAACTCTTCATCAACATAAGCATAGGCTTTAGAGGTTGTCAGAATGACAATCCATAAAATGAAGGCCAATGCTTTTCTAAACACCCTATATCTAACCCTTTGAGCCAATTTTTATATCTATAATACCCGCACAACTTTGTTTTGGGTGGCCTCATAGGGGTAGTTCCTGTGGGGCCTATAATCCGCTATTTAATCTCTATGTTATTTTAACCAATGATGTAGAATTCAGCGTTTTTAGAATTATAGTGACATATTTGCATCAGATGTATGAATGCGAATATGCTGATCATTCAGTTTTTCAACTTGGACATCAAAAGAGAGTTCGAGGGCCTCTAAAAGGGCGTCTGTCTCGCCGGTGCGAAAAATGCCCCCAAATTCACGCTGGCTAAGCTCGGGGTCCATGATTTCGATTTTAACGGTTGTATAACGATTAATCTCTTCAATCACTTCCACCAGAGGGCGTTGATCAAAATCAAGCAACCCCTGTTGCCATGAAAGCTCGCGAACCAATGCGCGGGGGTCAATTTTTTGAGTAAGCTGGTCAGGGGCCGTTTTGGGGAGAGAAAGCTTGTCCCCTTGATCAAGATAGACCGGGGGAGTGAAAGCTATTTGGGGGGCGATATCTGATGTCTCGGATAATGGGTTTTCAGTATCAACTGAGACAGGTTGAGCTGTTTCAATAGGGGCAAAGGCAACCCGCCCCTCTGAGACAGTGACCGAAAGGTCTCCGTCCGTCCACCGCACAGCAAAAGCTGTCCCCACAGCCTTTACATATTTATCCCCTGCATAAACCACAAAAGGGCGGTCCGCATTATGGGCAACTTCAAAAAACGCTTCCCCTTTGAGAAGACGTATGCGGCGCATATCTTTGGAAAAATCCACCTCAATTTGACTGTCAGTGTTAAGTTTTAAGGTGGACCCATCGCTTAAAACATGACTTTCAAACCCGCCCACTGGGGTTGTGACAATAAAAGGCTCGGCCGCGTAAGGCTTTACCTGCTGAAACCCGATCAGAGCAGCGATACAAATGAAAACAAAGCTTAAAGCGACCACGGCATATTTGCCAAAGCCCCGTTTTTGAGATGGGCCAAGGGGCGCAGCCTTTTGTTTTACATCTTGCGCGGCGACCTGAAGGGGGGCCGCAAAATCAGTTAAGATATTTGTTTCTTGAGAAAGATAAGCGGCCTTTCGAATTTCCTCATAATGGCGGGGGCTTCGCTTCATCCACTCTTTTAAAGCGGTCATATCTTGTTCGGACATACGGCCAGTTTCAAGCTGCGCAATCCAAGCACAAGCTTCCGCTGAAACATCAGAAGATTTCTGAACAAACCGCTCTTGAGACATGTCATTGCAGGCAACTGAAGTACCCGATCTCCTTAACCTTTACGATGCCCCACGTGACATAGATGTCTTGTTTTTGAGGGTGATATTTTCTTCATGCAATCGTTGGTCCAAAAATTCACCACACCGCTTTAGCCCGAGGGCAACATGTTTTTCTGTGGTGCTCACAGAAATCCCCAATTGCGCTGATATTTCTTGATGCGAATACCCATAGACTTTTTTTAATATAAAAACCTTCTGACACTGTGTCGGCAGGGTGGCAACTGCTTCTGCAAACACCTTCATTTTCTCTCGACCCTCCAATATCTCTTCAGTGGAGGGTTCATTAGAGATGTACTCTGTGGCGCCAAAATCCTCTATAAAATCGATGATAGAGGTCGATTTTTTTTCTAAATTCTTGCGGGCCACATTTCGAGCAATGCCGAAGAGAAAAGCTCTAGGCTCTTGAACTTCTTGCTCTTTTTCAGCTTTTAAGGCGCGAAGAATTGTTTCTTGGGTGATGTCTTCAATATCATGTGGGTTAGAGGTGAACCGATGTAAGAATTTTCGTATAATCAGTTGATTTTGCAAAAAGGTTTTTACCATCACGCCTGGGGAAGAGGGATGGGAAGAAGGCGCGCTTTTCGCGTTCTTATTTTTTTTATGTGTCATTACACCCTTTTGAAAAATGACATATGAATGTATTTTTCAGTCGAAAATATCTTATTAAAAACAGTTCCTTTTATCGGAGGATCTTTTGAAAATCAAATGCCGACCTGTAAAGTATTGTTTTTAAATGGAATAATCATACATGAATATTTATAGTCGCGCTAGTTATCGACAGTTGACTTAAGGCAAAAGGCCATGACCCCCTTTAAACAAACGCCAAGTGATACTGAAAAACTTTTACAAAAAACCATGAAAGCTTTGGGTGATATTGACCCTAAAATTCTCCCGCACCGGTTGAGAGAGCATCTTGCCAGCCAGATGCTAAGTGAAAAAGAAATAGACGCTTTGGTTGCCGAGGCTATAGCGCAGCAGCGAAAGTCGTCTCTTTAATTCACGCCTTCACGCTCTACCTCCGACCACCCCACGATTCGGTCATTTGACCAATAGCCTATGGTGTTGCAATATCACATTAAGGTTAGCTTGGCCCTTTTCTTGCGTTTTAAAGGGGGTCAGCAACTGAGGTGGCGAGTATTGGTGGAAAATTTTCAACAAGATCCGGCAAAGGATTTGGCGCCC
>JBCCMT010000223.1:0-3936 GCA_039026195.1 Pseudomonadota bacterium
CCTACCGAATATTGATCAGCCCTTGAAGGTACGGCAAACTATTGAAAGTGCAAAGGCGAAACTCCGCAATGCAGGCGCTAAAAATATGAGTGGGAAACCTGTCCCCCAAACACTGAAGCCTGCCGTTCCCATGGAAGAGCTGCGGTAGGGTTTATGAGTGCTCTTTAGGCGGAAGAAACCCCAATTCACGCTGTAATTTTTTGGTAAGTCCTGCGGCCACCAACCCGTGGGAAGCCTCAATATACGCTTTTAGCTCTTTATCGGTCAGACCCGGCACATCATAATGCTGGATCCAGCTCATTCCCCGCGATGCCAAATAGGGCGCAGGTCGAAGGCCAGGTTGATCCTTCATGATTTCAAAAGACATTGGCGAGACCTTGAACGTAAACTGGTTAGGCTCTTTTTCTGTGGCCGCCCAGCCAATGGCAAAGACCTTGCCCCCCACCTTCCATACATCCGCCCCGCCCCATTGGACCACATGGGTCGTATGGGGCAGACTTTGGCAAAAGCGGTTATAGGCAGCCATTTGCATAAAAGGATTATTCCATCACAAATTCAAGAGACGCAAGTCCTTCACTTTTAATCCGTATCCGGTCACCCCTTTTGATTTCGGCTACGCCTTGGGGGGTGCCGGTATAGATCAGGTCCCCTGCTTTTAATTCGTAATATGTCGACAATTCTGCAATAATCTGTGCTGGCGGAAAAATCATATCGCTGACGGTTCCTGCTTGAACATTTTTATTGTTAACAGATAGGGTAAAAGCTTGATCCATCGGCAAATTGGTCATGGGCGTGACGGGCCCCATCACGGCACTTTGATCAAATGACTTCCCCACATCCCATGGTCCCCGTTGATCTTTCGCCAGTTGCTGGAGATCTCGCCGCGTTAAATCACACCCCATGGCAACACCATAGAGATGGGAGAGGGCCTCTTCTATGGAAATATTCTCTCCGCCAGATTTTAAGGCCAAAACAAATTCTCCTTCAAAATGAAGATTTTTTGTCCGCAGGGGGTATTTCACCTGCGGGGCCAATGATGAGGGGCAAATCATAGCATCTGTAGGCTTATTATAAAAGACGGGCGGTGTCGTTGCAGGGTCGCCCCCCATCTCCCGTACATGACCCGCATAATTTTTAGCGATACAAAACACACGACGGATGGGGAAAAGCTTTCCCTCCGTGGTTGGCACTGATATAGGCGACATAGGGGGAAAAAGAAAAGAGCTCATGAATTTCTCATTTATTTTCTGTCATCAACATTAACGACCAGCTTCACCGTAAGGGGCACATCTATTAGACCTAAGATACAACCTCTTCAGTGGCCTTAGCAAAGAGATCTAAGCCTTCTTCCAAGATCGCCTCTTTGATTGTCAACGGAATATGGGTACGAAGAACATTCCCCTTTTTGCCGGCGGTGAGGAAGATGAGGCCCAGCTCTCTTGCCTTTAGCTGGATAGCGCCAGCAGCCTCTCCATTGGGCTGATGGGGGTCCCCATCCTTCACCAATTCAATGGCGGCCATGGCGCCCACCCGCCGGATGTCGCCAAAAATGCCTTTGGCCATCCCTTGTTGAAGATCACGCCAACGAGCCTCGACCTTCGCACCAATTATCTCTGCCCGTTCGATCAGGCCTTCTTCCTCAATCACATCGAGTACGGCGAGCGCTGCCGCGCAGGCCACGGGGTTCCCCCCATAGGTGGAGCCCATGCCGCCCGCCTCAATTTGATCGAAAAGCTCAGCTTTGCCAATCACGGCGGAGAGGGGGAGCCCCCCGGCGATACTCTTGGCACAGATGAGAAAATCGGGGACAACCCCGGACTTTTCAATGGCAAACATGCTGCCGGTCCGGGCAAATCCGGTTTGAACTTCGTCCGCAATGAACATAATGCCGTGCTTGTCGCAAATCTCCCGCAAGCCTTGGAGATACTCCGTCGGGGCGGGGACAAAGCCCCCCTCCCCCTGGACCGGTTCAATAATAATCCCCGCCACATCTTCCGGGCGGATGGAGGTATCAAAAATATGCTGCAAACAATTCAGCGCCCCTTGGGTGGAGAGGCCCTTATATTCATTCGGATACGGCGCATGGTAAACATCCGCCGGGAAGGGGCCAAACCCAATTTTATAGGGTGCTGACTTACCTGTTAAAGCGGTGGCCAGCAGCGTGCGGCCATGAAAGGCCCCCTCAAAAGAAATAAGCCCCGGGCGCCCAGTGATCCGCCGGGCGAATTTGCATACATGCTCCGTCGCCTCTGACCCTGTGTTCATAAACAAGGTTTTATAGGCCGCTTCTTGAGGCATCAGGGCATTCAGACGTTCTGCCAGCGCCACATAGGGTTCATATTGGGCCACCCCAAAACAGGTGTGGACGACCTTATCCAGCTGGGTTTTGATCGCCTCTTGCACCTTTGGGTGACGATGGCCGACATTTAAGACCCCAATGCCAGCGATAAAATCGATATAGCGGTTCCCCTCCACATCCCACATTTCCGCCCCCTCCGCACGGTCCGCATAGATGCCGGACTTTGACGGCAACCCATCAGGGCAGGCGTCACTACGCCGTGCCACCAGGAGCTCATTTGAGGGAAACTCATTTGTGCCCTCGGGGCTTAGGATGTCAGACATGGCGGGAGAATCCTCTTTTTATAAGATGTTATGCGGTCGATTTTATCCCGCCCGATGTGCCGAAGCCATGAAAAGAAGGCAAGCCATCAAAAAGCTTGATTCGGCTGATCTTATTTGCCAATGGAAAAACTATATTTGGGGAGAGGAAGAATGCCCGTCCTGATCGCTATTCTAGGGTTTGTTACAGCCATTTCCGTTTGGTATTGGCGCTATAAAAGGGTGTCTGAAGCGGCGGATGAGGTCATTGACCTGGCCAAAACCGCCGTGAACCTGCCCCGGCGCTTACGGTTTTTGCAAAAAACGAGGAAAAATGGGCTTGCCTTGGTACAAGACCCTCGGGATGCCGCCACCGTTTTGATGCTGGAAGTGGCCAAGGCCAGCGGTGGGCTCACCTTAGAACATCAAGGCCATATCCTCCATCTCCTCCAAACAGAGTTGGACATGGAGGTGCAGGAAGCCGAGGAAACCATGGTGAATGCCGGGTGGATTTCGAAGGACGCACCCTCGTCTCAGCATGTGGTGGAGAAAATGACCCAAGTGATTGCGCGGAGTGATGTGTTGGGAGAGACAGAACGACAAGGGCTCTACCGTATGATGATAAATGTGGCGGAGATTGGCCAGCCCTGCTCCCCCCAGCAACAAGCGTTGATCGACCTTTATATCACCAAAGGCGGTTTGGCGGGTTAACCTTGTGATTGCAGGGAAGCGCGATAGAAGGGGGGGGATGACTGATTTCGTGCCCACCCTTCCCCTTGCCCATTACACCCATGGGACCCCGTCGCAAAAAGCATCCTTTTGTGAGGGACTTTTTTCAGCCCTCACCCAAACGGGCTTTGTGATTCTCACCGACCATGGGATTGAGCTTGATCGGTTGACGGCCACCTATCAAACGGTGGAAACCTTTTTTACCCAGGCAGAAGCAGAGAAATTAGAATTTATGGTGGGAATGGACGGCCAGCGGGGGTATACCCCCTTCGGCCGGGAGCACGCGAAGGATAATCCCTTCCCAGATTTAAAAGAGTTTTGGCATGTGGGGCGGGAAGAGATCCGCCCGAATATATGGCCAAGCCGCCCGGCCTCCTTCCAGCGGGACGTGACCTGGCTTTATGACGCTTTAGACAAAGCTGGGTTATCTGTTTTAGAAGCTCTGACCACATCATTACATCTGCCCAAGGATTATTTTGAAGAAATGGCCATGGGGGGAAATTCGATTTTACGCCTTTTGCATTATCCGCCCTTAGCGGATGATGCTGACCCCGCTTGCGTGCGGGCGGCGGCCCATGAGGATATTAATCTGATTACCTTGCTTGTGGC
>JBCCMT010000224.1:0-3924 GCA_039026195.1 Pseudomonadota bacterium
GAATTCTTCTTCAAAAGCCATAACCAATTCAACAATATCAAGGCTATCTGCGCCTAAATCGTCAATAAAACTGGCTTCTGGGGTAACTTTAGCGGCATCAACGTCGAGGTGCTCAACGGTAATCTTTTTAACGCGCTCGGCAATATCTGACATGAAGAGCTCCTAATTTAGATATGAATGAGGGCAGACAATGATATACTCTCTTAACCCTCAGGGTTCCAACCGCGCCCATAGGGGATTGCGCAAGAACACGCAAGCACTTCGGTACCCCCCTTTTTCGAAAAAACAGGCCTGATTTCACGAAAGCTCATATATATCAAGGTGATGGCGGCGAAATAGAGAAATCAACAGCTGCGCCAGGCCCTAAGGGCCAGCCAAAAAAGACCCAAGCCATGAGCAAAATAAGTCCTGAGACCAACAACCATAGAGAATAAGGGAGCATCATGGCCGTCAAACTGCCGATACCGAAGTCAGGCTGCCATTTCTTCGCAAACACCAAAATGAGCGGAAAATAGACCATCAGCGGCGTGATGATGTTGGTGGCACTATCGCCCACGCGATACGCCGCTGTCGCCCCTTCAGGGCTAACATTAAGAAGCATCAGCATGGGAACCAAAACGGGGGCAAGCAAAGCCCATTTGGCGCTCGCCGACCCCACAAATAGATTTAAAACACCCGTGAACAAGACCGCCATCCCTAGAACTATAGGAAGGGGGAGACCACTGGCCCTAATGGCATCGGCCCCGTGAATGGCACTCACCAACCCTAAATTGGACCAGCCAAACATGGCCACAAAATGCGCCGCCGCAAAGGAAAGCACTAGATAATAGCCCATATCTTTCATCGCTTCGCTCATCATCTCCACCAAATCACGATGGGTTTTGATGACGCCTGTCGCCTTGCCGTAAAACCAGCCGGCCATGAGGAAGATCAGAAAAAACCCTCCCACTAAGGAAGAATAAAGGGGCCGCAAGGTAGTGTGGATAGAACATTGCCCCGCTTCAATCTCCCCGGGGGCACATGCAGCCTCATCGATAAGCGGGGTACCCGGCGCCAAGGTCATGATAACCCATAAAAGAACCACCCCTAAAATGGCGAGGCCCCCATCCCGTAAACCCTTTTTCTCTAAGGCTGTTAAACTATTTGCCTCCGCCTTATATTCTTCTGCCATATGTTCACCGGGCGTCCATGTGCCCAATCGTTTTTCAATGATCAGATCTGTGACCGCCCAGATAACCGGTAAATAGACAAAGGTCATCGCGGCAATAAAATACCAATTTCCCGCAAGGTTAGTGGTCCAATCTGTCCCTAATCCACTTGCGGCAACAGCCTCTTCTGTAATGCCAAACAACAAAGCATCGAGCCCACCGGGCGAAATATTTGCCGAAAACCCGCCCGAGACCCCTGCAAACGCAGCAGCAATGCCCACGAGGGGATGCCGACCGGCGGAGGCATATAAAACCCCAGCAAGGGGGATAAGAACCACATAGCCAGCATCCGCGGCATGGCTGCCGATCATCGCCACAAGGGCTGTGACGGGGGTCAGCAAAAAAGATGGCGCCGATCTTACGGCGGTTCTCATGCCGGCGGCGAAAAAACCAGACCGCTCTGCCACCCCTGCCCCTAACATGACCACCAGAACATAGCCGAGTGGGTGGAAGTGGGTGAAGGTTTTGGGCATCTCCACCCAAAGCCGTTGAATGTTCTCCGCAGACAACAGGCTGACAACGCTAATCACCGTAGGCGCGCCATTTTCATCAACAGTGATGGGGTGAAGGGCCGACACGCCGATGAGTGACAAAAAAATTGAAATCGCCACAAGGGCCATGATCAAATATAAGAAAATAAACACAGGGTCGGGAAGTTTATTCCCTGTCCTCTCCACCCATCCTAGAATCCCCTTGGGGGAAGCTACGGCCCCATCACTTTTGCTCATGGCTATTTCTCTTTTATCTTAATGTTCCAATTCGTCCCATGGCGTGGGCAATCCGCAAGAACCGCTTTTCTGTCACAGGGCCCCAAAGCTTTTCCGCGGCGGGGCTAAGATGAAGGATCAAATCATCCGCCTCTAAATGAAATCTACACTGCGCCATCAGTTTGGACCCCATGGGATCAAAATCCCCCACAAAACGCATGGCATGTCCAAGGACAATCGCCTCTTCTTGCATATCATCTGATAACAACCCCATGGGTAGGATATGCTCAAGATCCGAACTATTCCCCCCATGCCGATAATAGAGCATGGTGGCGAGGAAAACCCGCGCCGGGTGGGACAAGCCTCTCATCGGCAAGCCCATCATCAACTGGGCCGTTTGTTTTGCCCGCTCATGGGGCAAGAGCCGTCGCCCAATATTGCTTAAAATTGAGGCTGGCATGAGAAGATCTTTCGCCAAGCTTTTTTTATGGGGGAAAAGCGGCTCAAGGAAATGGGCCACAGCTTCCGCATCTGGGCTGACGGACACACCGATACGGCGCGCCCCCTCCCGCGCGAGGGTCAAGATCGGGTCTTGTTGTCGCCGCTGGGGAGGTAATTTATCAAACAATACCCCTTCCCGAACGCCGTGGGAGGAAAAAACCACCTCTTGAATACCATAGTCTTGCAGCAAGGTTTCTAAGACAATGGCCGCAAAGGGTAAGGTAGCGGCCCGCCGTTTTTGAACCCATGACATGCTCTCTAATGACGAAACACTCTGCTTACTGACCAGCTTACAAATATCAAGCATCGCATTTTTTTTAAGCTGATAATGGTCAAGGCTTTGGATAGGGTAATTCCATTGCACAATGGCAATTCGCGCGAGCGCCCGCCAGGCCCCGCCCACCACATAAAGCGCTGTTGCAGGGCATGACGTTAACCAGTCTATCTCTGCTAAGGTTTGCTGAATATATTGACGGGCAGCCGAACGATCATGCTCAAATTGTGTTTTTAAGCGCAAGCCCCCTAAGGGTAAGCTCACCCGCGAGCCTAAAGGGTCATCCGCCCTCGCCTCGATATGGCAAAGCTCTAAACTGCCACCACCGATATCCCCTGCAAGGGCGCCGCCAGAGCGTTTTAAAATTTCAGGGGCGCCTGACAAAATCCCCAGCGCTGCAAGCCGCGCTTCTTCTTCTCCGCTTAACAGACGGGGGGTAAAGCCAATTTTTTCAATCTCTTTTAGGAAATTTGCACCGTCTTTTGCATCCCGAATGCCCGCTGTTGTAAAGACATCAAGATAACGGGGACGCACCGTATCAAGAATGGTTTTAAACCGCTGCAGAACAGCTAAAGCACTCTCTGCACGGTCTTTATCGAGATAACCTGTTTCAGGGTCATATTGGCCAAGCCCACATAACATTTTTTCGTTAAAAACAGGGATGGGTGCTCTTTCCGGGCCCTCATAAATTACCAACCGCACAGAGTTTGAGCCAATATCAATAACAGCCCAATCGGGCCTCAGGGTGACATCCATATTTTTGATAAACGGCATTACATATCTTCAACGCTGAGGTAAGCTGGGGCCCGCTCTTTCAGTGCAGCCCCCCGCCCGGAAAGACTTGGATTTGTCATAAAATAATCATGCACATTAAAGGCATTTTGGGATGGTGCGACCTCTTCGCGCTGCCATTCGCCTGTGGGGAGTAAATGCCAGCTTTGCGCTTCATCCTTCAGATTACCCACCATAATTTGATCTAACACCTGATTATGTGTGGTTTCATTTTCAACGGGGCATAAAACCTCCACCCGGCGGTTCAAATTTCGGGGCATCAAATCAGCGGAGGAGATAAAGACCTTTGCCTGATCAGACGGAAGGGGTGCCCCATTGCCAAAGCATATGATACGCGAATGCTCTAAATAGCGTCCCACAATACTCTTTACCGTGATATTTTCAGATAAACCAGGGATGCCAGGACGTAAGCAGCAAATCCCCCGAATAAGATCGGAAGAGC
>JBCCMT010000225.1:0-3898 GCA_039026195.1 Pseudomonadota bacterium
ACTCTCGATAAATATCAGATGGTAGTACCCGGACACTGGGTTATTCTCGATAGCTCCAGTTTTAAGATAACGCTTGGTGATATCCTGCACGATTGATGATTGGGCGCACAAAGAAATGATATTCTTTGATAGAGAAAACTCTTTCTCATCTAATTTAAATTGAGTGATCCGAAATTCAGTCTCTTTATCTGTTTTATTCCCTTGGCGGTCTCGAAGTAATACTTTGACACTCTTGATAGCTTCGTGATCCGGCAAGTCTTCTTTTGTTATTTTCTCAACCGCCTCCAGATCATCTCTGTAATGAACTTCTTTCTGGGTAGCTATCCCAATTGTAAAGTCTCCAAGCTTTTCCTTGAGACTAACGAACCTCTGTAGTGTTGAAACAATAATATGTCTTTTTAGGCTTTTCGCTGAAAAAATTTCCTCAAGGTCGCGATTATTGAATCTTTTATTGTATATATCGTCACGAAGCCTTTTCAACGATATTGTGGTATATACTGGACTGCTCGAATTATCTGTTTCGAAGGAATCTATAGATATTTCTTTGGCGTCATTCCCGTGAGACAGGGTCCTTCGATGTCTCTCGCCTTCCTTCTCGAATACACTTTCGATACTCATTTCTTCAAAGTGGTGAAGAAATTGGATGCGCCCGAGACCTTTACACTGACCGATTCCCTCAATCTTCAAGTCGTCTTTGTATGAGGTGTCTTTAGTAACAAAGGCCTTTGTTTGTTGATCACCGAATCCAAAGCCATTGTCGGTGCAGGACAAAATAAGGTCTAGCTCATCTCCGACCAAGTCACGCTCAATAAATCGAATCGTGAATCTAACGTCTAGGTCTGATACCAATGTATTTTCATGTGAGCGAATAAGAAAAGAATCAATTGCATTCGCCAGAAGCTCCTCAACGAAGACGTATATATTTTGGCTTAGCTTCGTATTTTTGAGGCTCCCACGTATATCTAAGACCATTGTTTTCTCATTCTTTAGGAATTTTGGTTTCGAGTATGGCTAACCAGAGGTTGGCATTCAAGCCAAATTTCATAGGGCGAAAGAGCACCGATCGTCAAAACGCTACGGCATTGAAGCTTCCTCGTTCTCGGATGCACGGTAGCTCCTTTGCTGGTGGTTGGAAGGCTCAACACCTGACAGCCGCCACTGCCGGGGGATTCAAAGGGCGCGCGCTAGCGGGCCCCCTTGCCAAGATAGAGTGGTACTACCACGTACATCTTGCGATCGTCCTTTTCCTTCCAACTGATCTTGGTGCTACCATTTAGTCCCAAATGATCTGTCCGTATACAGTTTGAAATTTCTCGGAGTTATTTCTGAAAAGATCGCTTAATGCGCCAGACCGCCGAATTTTGTGTGCTATACCTCCTCTGGAAACCAAAACAGCAACAGTCGGAATGATTAGTATAGGAATAATTTTCTGTACTTTTTGTGATTTCCTTGTTACGATGCTCTGGTTTTGTTTCTCAGCAATGGCGCTGGGATGAATGACTAAGGAAGGCAGCTTGAACGACACATCCCCGACCTACAACCCGCCCGTCTCAACACCATCGCCGCGCTTTGAGCCTGAGCGATACCGCCATCATTTGGCGCGTCATGGATTGAGCAGACAAGAAGAGGATCAGCTCCTCTCAGCGGCTTGGGATTTCGTGGAGCAGATTATCGATGTGGGTTTTGGGCCTTCTCCATCTATGGCTTCTCGAACCCAGAATTATCTTTACCGTTCAGACTGTTAGGAGGTGCAGACATGCAAATGGTGCGGATGGGGAGACTCGAACTCCCACGCCATAAGACACCAGAACCTAAATCTGGCGCGTCTACCAATTCCGCCACATCCGCACGGTTAGGAAATATGCCCCTAGCTAAGGGCGCTCAACATTTCAAGCGTTGGTTTAAGGCCTTTTGATAAATCATCACCGGTAAGACCTGGCCCCAGACGAATGCCAGCGTCTCCATGGATATAAGCCCCTGCGGCAGCAGCCTCATGGGCGGGAAGGCCTTGCGCCAAAAGGCTTACGATAATGCCGGTCAATACATCCCCTGCCCCCGCCGTCGCCAGATAAGGCGTGGCGTGGGTACTTAAAATGGGAAGGCGGCCGGGAGAAGCAATAACGGTTGTGGCCCCCTTTAAGAGGACAGTGCGTCCGCATCGGTCCGCCGCTGCCTGAGCTCGGCTTAAGGCATCTCCTCTCAAATCAGGGAAAATGCGCGCAAACTCCCCTTCATGGGGTGTGAGCACACAAATCTCCGGCAATACCAAAAAAAGATCCGACGAAGATGAGGTCAATAGGCTTAACCCATCGGCATCGATGACCATAGGCTTCCCAACTTGACAAGTGGTCAGCACCTGCGCCCTCGCCTGGTCCCCTAAGCTGAGGCCTGGGCCGATCGCGATGGCCGCCACCCGCTTGTCTTGAGCGAGATCGCGAAGATCCTCCTCATTTTGGATCTTGGCCACCATGATAGCCGTAAGATGGGCCGCATAAATATCAATGGCCGATGGGGCGGCTCCAAGGATCACTGCCCCGGCCCCCGCGCGTGCCGCCGCTTCCGCGGTTAGGCGCGCCGCCCCGGTTTGATGCCGGGGGCCTCCCACCACGAAAACGCCCCCCCGGGCATATTTATGAGCCGCCTTTGGCGGGTAAGGCAATTGCGCCGACCAAAGCGCAGGGCAGTTTCGCACCGCGCAAGCATCTTCCGGCAGGGGGGTCATGCCAATATCTCTAACAAACAAAGATCCGCAGAGTGCAGGGCCTTCACCTAAGAGATGCCCTACTTTCGCCCGGTGAAAGGCGACTGTCAGCTGTGCAGGGCAAGCTGTGCCCATCACTTCGCCTGTCTTACCATCTACCCCCGAAGGGAGGTCGACAGCCACGACATCCCACTGGTTTTCTTGGATTCCACGGAGCACCTTGGCCACCTCCGCCGATATAGGTTTGGAGAGACCCGCCCCAAACAAAGCATCAACGATTAAGGGCGCATCACCAGGCATTAGGACCGCCTGCAAGGGAGCCATGGTGACCCCAAGTCCCAGTGCCTTTCGCGCAGCAGCTCTAGCATCGCCCTTGAGGCGCTCGGCTGGCCAGTTCGAAAAAACAGTAACTGGCCAACCTGCCTCTTGCGCGAGGGCTGCCACAGCCCAGCCATCCCCCCCATTATTTCCCGGCCCGCACAAAATGCGCAAAGGCCGCCTTGGCCATGTCCCGCGGATGACGCGAAATACCTCCCTCGCCGCCCGGGCCATGAGGACAGCCCCCGGTGTGCCCTGGCCAATATTGCGGGCATCAACCCGGCCCATCGCAAGAGGGGTCAAAAGGCTTTCGGCGGAGATGCCGAATTGTATATCCTGCCCTTGTAAATGATTTGCCTCTGGCACCGGATCTCCTTAAATCTATTGAGAAGAGAATTGGACATTATACTATGAAAAAAGTTGAGGCACTTATTAAACCCTTTAAGCTTGATGACGTCAAAGAGGCGCTTCAAGCCTTAGGTCTAAAGGGGATGACAGTCTCAGAAGCGCGCGGGTTTGGCCGACAAAAGGGGCATACGGAACTCTATCGTGGTGCTGAATATGTTGTAGACTTTCTTCCCAAACTTAAACTTGAGATTGTTGTAGAGGATGAGCTTGTAGACGATGTCCTACGGGCCATTACCGAGGCTGCGCAATCTGGCCGGATCGGGGATGGAAAAATCTTTGTCACCAATATTGAAAAAGCCGTCCGCATTCGGACAGGTGAGGTTGGTAATACAGCCCTATAATCTAGAGCATTTCGCGTTTCTTTGGAATCGCTCAATTGCTCTAGGTTCTTGTTTTGTCACGCATCTTTTGCGGATAACCGCATACACTTATCCGCGATGCGCTATAAAAGTAAGTATGTAGCCGCTGTTG
>JBCCMT010000226.1:0-3898 GCA_039026195.1 Pseudomonadota bacterium
AATATTCAGTACAGTGGTACAATATTTTGCACATTAACTATACTCAATACTTTGTTCACTAAATTCTCTTAGCTACTCATCTGAATAAAGTTTGGAATTGATATGGATATCTTAATCTCTCCTGCACTCGGAGCATTTTTAACGATACTTGGCTTACAGACAGGGAATGCCATTTTTACAGGGACCATATTGGACACCTGCACCGTTGTGGTAGGCACCCCTGGTATTCTCGCTCCTAATAGTGACAATACAATGTTAAGCAGTACGCAAGCCGGTGGACAGCCAGCGATTGTTACGGTCGCAGCGACGGCTGCTCTTTATAAGGTCGATATTGATTCCCCTACAACCTTCACGCTTGCCCCCTCTGGCGGGGACACGGACATGAGCTATGCAACAGAATTTGATGCCACAGGTGTTACCACATTGACGGATATTGCAGCAGGTGCCTCGGTTAATCTCAACCTAGGTGTGACAGTTTTGAGTATTGATGCCACAGCCCAAAAAACAAGCGGCATTTTTCCCGCAGGAAGTTACTCAATGTCATCAACCGTTGAGTGTAGTTCCATATGATTTACCGTATTTTATACTTTATACTCACCACGGCTCTTCTTTCTCCTGTTAGTGCACAATCTTTAACGCCTATGGAAGCAAGAATAACAACTTATACGGATAAGGCAGCTATTCGTGTGATTGTGAATAACCCTTACCCGAATATGGCAAGGTTTCTATTATCTGTCAGGCACGCAGATGGCACGCCTTTTCACGAAGCTTCTCTTTCTCGAGAAGATATTCAACTTGCCGCTTCGAAGCAAACAAGTATTTTAGCTATTATCCCCATGCAGATAAAAGAAAAAGATTTTTCGGTGTGCATGTCAACAATTCCTGATTATCAATATAGTTCTACGGTTATAGGGCGCGTATGTGGTACATATTCTGCTATACAAAAGCAATTTTGATAGCCCTTTTTGGGTCTGCATATGCACAAACTCTCCCCCAACCTAGCCAAAACCCTGTATTGGTTATTCCTTCAACCATGTCGAACACAAACCAAAACGGGATTAACTTACCCTCAGCCCCACTCGTAACAGGACAAGATATTGTTCGGTCTGCAGATGGTATCACTTGCCAAGCCGCTGTGGCGTCAGCTGGCCCGTATCTTGACGCAGGGCTAATTGGGACAAATGATATCTATGAAAGAGATAGCGTGGCCCTCTACGGCCGCGTTGTTGTGCCCTTAGGGAAAAGGGGACGACGGGTTGATTGCACCCGTCTTTATGATTTGGAAATTAAGCGCCTTCATATGGAAGTGGCATTGATGCAAATGAGCCAAGTGGAAACTACCCACGGTTCTTCGCTTTTGTCTCAAACAGAGCTTCCTGTGAACACATCTAAACATGGTCACCCGCATAAGGATCATCTTTTATCCCATGATGTCCATGCGCATCATTCCTTAAAAGCTGAAGCGAAAAGGGAAGAAGCACAGCGTCCTGTCCCCCCGCCGATATCTTCTCATCACACCAGTAATAATAGCATACCCCCACCAAGAGATTTTAAAATTGCGCAGGCCCCTTCTCTCAAACCTAAAATGAAAGTTGACCAAGATCGCATAAGCGACCTTTCCGCCCCTTCAAACAGAACGGTTATTCATATTAAAGATTCTGTTATTCACATTCGTCGCCTTAGATAAAAGACGCAATCTAAAACGAAAATTGCGCCCGCAGATAGAGCAAACGCCCCCGTGGGTCGTGAATTTTCGTATCATACCCGCCATTTGTGGCCACTTGAGGGGGAGCCTCATTGGTGAGGTTGGTGGCGCCAACTGTCAGAATGATATCATTTGATGAGGCAAAAACATCACCGACAGAGAGGGCATATTGCACATCTATTGTTGTGTGAGCCGCTACCTTAACCTGCTCTATAGACGTTGTGTTTTGATCGTCAATATAATTATCAATATACCGAACAAATGTGGTGAACTGGTGAGGTCCTTTTCCATAAGATAACCCTAAATTTGCTCGCCATTCCGGCATGGATGTTCCGATATTGCGGAAATTACGGCTCCCCACCCCATCCACAAATCCCTGTTGAGGGTCGTCGATTTCATATTCAGCCACATAATTGGCTTCCATCTGCGGGCGGAGGACCCCATTCCAAAGGTCAACCTCATAATCTATGGCAATATCAACCCCGCTTGTATCAAGGGAGGTGGCATTCACCCGTGTTGTGTTGATTTGCACCACAGGGCCATTGAACGGATCCCCCGCCCGAACAACACGAGAGCTATCTTGCGCAAAGGCATCTAAAACCGCTTGGAAGTTTTCTTGAACAATAACATCCTCTACCTGAATATTCCAATAATCTATCGTCAAATTCAGTTTTGGAACCGGCGTCCAAAGCGCCCCGAGGGTATAATTTTTTGCCGTTTCAGGCTGTAGGGCTTCATTCCCTAAGGTGCGGTTGGCCACAAATGAGGTTGTGCCTGTCACCGGGTCACTGGCTTGATTGAGGATAGTCGAAATACCTGCTGTTTGCGATACGGAGGGCGCACGAAAAGAGGTGGCATAGGACCCCCTTAGCTTGAATAGATCCGTAGGCTGCCAAGCAAGTGCAATTTTAGGGTCAAGGGTATCGCCAATATCTTTGTCATATGCCTCATATCGCAAAGCAGCTTGCGCGGTGAGTGTTTCTGTTAAGGGCAAAACGATTTCACCAAATAACGACGCCACCCCTATATTCCCCTCACTATCGGGATTGCCGATGAGAAACGCAAAAGCATCATTATTTGAAAAGTCATCATAGTCCAGACGAAACTCATCAACCCGATACTGCGCACCCAGGGCAAATTCAGCTTTCCCGCCAGGCAAAGTGAACCAAGGTCCTGTGAGCAGGGCATCTACCACATGGGCCCTCGCTTCCCCCGCTCGAACTTGGCTTTCCACAAGAAAATCAAGCAAGGCAGGGTCATTTGGACTGGTGGTAAAAGACGTTGCGAAGGGGTTGAAATACTGGCACGCTCCCTGCCCTGGTGCCCCCATCATAAGATTACAATCAGCCCCCCCCAGACCATTTAAAGCATTGACAAGACGATCCGCCACCACATCTTCAATAATCTGTTGATGGTCATTTCCGGCGTATACATAGGATAAGGTCCAGTTATAATCTTCACCTACGCGCCCCTGAATATCCGCTGCAATGCGCCAGGTTTCCGACGTGTGGGGTGTATCAAACCGAGGGGCCCCATTCCCTTTAATCCGCCCAAAATAGCCCACATCGGCCCCAAAGACATTATCAGGATGTGTAGCGGGGACGATTGGCTGGGTTAAGACGGGAAAAGACGGGGAGTTCCCGCGGGTTGTTCCAATATCTGCATAGCTCACCTCAAGACCAAAGGTCATATCATCCGTAAGGCGATAATCGAATGCCCCATAGGCTTCGATCTTCTGCTGCTCCGGCACCAAGGTGAAAAACTCTCCAAAATCAAAGCGACAAAGGCCAGAGGTGCCTAACCCTGTGTCCTGTCCAAAGGCAAAGGGAATGCCGCCAAAGTCTTCGCACCCCGTGGGGTCAATCACAAAGGTTGGTGAGGATAACGAAGGAACAGTGTCCGGGGAGACCACAAATGAGGCAGGGTTGCCAAGGCTACTCACATCATCTTGACCGAACACAGACAACCGGCGTTCCGTCGTATCAAGCTCCGTCACATCAGAGAAACTTGCCGCCAGGGTCAAGTCAAACCGGTCCTTCTGCACCCCGTAAAGGGCTTGCAGCTTGACCTCTTGGCTGTCCCCCTCACTATCCACCGCTTTATAATCTGCCTGAAGATCAACGCCCTCAAACCCTTTGCGGGTTACGAAGTTAACCACCCCTGCCACAGCATCAGAACCATAAAGGGGGGACG
>JBCCMT010000227.1:0-3870 GCA_039026195.1 Pseudomonadota bacterium
ATATTATCAAACAGGCTCAGCAGACGCGGCATGTGATGGCGGGTGACGGCCTTATGCCACCGATAAATGGATCTAAAGACCGAAGTTGCCGAACTTGTTGTTGAATTTAGACACGCGGCCTTTGTCGCTAAGCTTTTGCGGTCCACCTGTCCAAGCGGGGTGGCTGGTGGGGTCAATGTCCAAATTGATGGTTGCCCCAGGCTCCCCATAGGTGGAGCGTGTTTGAAAGGTGGTCCCATCGGTCATGGTCACATTGATAATGTGATAAGCAGGATGAAGATCTTTTTTCATGGTACGGGACCTTTTCGTGAAATGCGGGGCTTTCATTTTCTTGAAAAAACAAAGCAAGCTATAATTTTTGAAGGCGCCTCATAGGGCACAACTTCGCTGAGGGCAAGATCTATTCACCATCGAAAAGAGAAGTTTCCTCTGGTTCAGAGGGCTTTAAGAAAATGTCATTTTGATTGTCCTTTTTTCTCTTCATTTATGAAGGATCAAGGGTTGTTCTTCTCGCAGCGATGGGCTTGTTTATGGTCTTCAACGATCCTCTGGCCATATGCGTTTATTAGCTCCCTTCATTTATCTTGTTGTTCTATTGGCATTGGCTGCGGTGGCTGGGATTTTCTATTTCGGCTATAGTTTCCGGCAATTTGAGACGGTGGAAGCTGTTCCAGGGCTCGATTGTATCCCTGTGGTGGGGATCAGTGGGGCTGCGGATATTGAGCCGGTGCCGGGCACCAGCTTTGTCTATATGTCCGCCCATGACCGCCGAGGGGGCGCGCGTCGGGGCATGATATTGCGATTTGATACCGCCAATCCTCTTGATGACACATCCTGGAAAGACCGAACCGGGGGGGAGCCGATTTTGTTCGAACCGGTGGGGATAGATCTTTTCCAAGCCACTTTGAGGGGAGGGCAGGTCCTCACCCGCCTATTTGTTGTGAATATCGCAGGGCCAGAGATTTTATTATTCGATGTGGATGCGAATGGGGATTTATCTCTGATTGAAAAATTCAAAGACCCCCGTCTTCTAAGCCCGAATGATATCGTCGCCACCGGTCCCCGTAGTTTTTATGTCACCAATGACACAGCATCGGGCCGGAAAACCTGGCGCGGTAAGCTTGATTTTCTCTTAGGGCTGAAGACAGGGCAAATTTTTCACTATGATGGCACCGCATGGGCGGATGTGGCCGCTGGACTTGCCTTTCCCAACGGATTGGCCCTGTCAGAAGATGGGCAAACGCTTTATCTCGCGGAGATGAGGGCCAAAACCATCACCACTTATGACCGTGACCCCCGAACGGATGTGATCAGCTCTCAAAAGGGGGTGAAACTGGCCAGTTTCCCCAATAATCTCTCCATTGATCAAAACGGCCACTTAATGGTGGGGATGGTGCCGCAGCCTTTTTCTTTTACCGCGTATACGGAGGGGCTACAAGAAAAGGCAGCCTCTCAAATTATTCGTATTGAGGAAGATGAAACAATCACCACGCTTTTTCAGGACCCAGGGGACGTGCTTTCAGCCGCCACCGTGGGGGTGCAAATCAATAACCATATTCTGATTGGTTCAAAAGCGGCCAATCGTTTTTTAATGTGTGAGACGGACCAGTGACCGCTGCGATAACCTATGAATCAACCCGGGGGGGCGCCCCCACCCTTTCCTTTAACGATGTATTGCTCACCGGCCTTGCGCCCGATGGGGGGCTTTATGTGCCCCATAAATGGCCGCGACTTGACCCTAAAACACTGAAATCTTTAGCGGGTGCCCCATATACGCAAGCGGCCTATGAGGTGATCTCCCTTTTTGTGGATGAGGCTTTCCCCTCAGAAACATTGAAAGATATGATTGAGGCCGCTTACGGACGGTTTTCTCATCTTGCGGTGGCGCCTCTCACCCAGATTGATGCGGATGATTTTGTGATGGAGCTTCATCATGGGCCGACGTTGGCTTTTAAGGATGTGGCCATGCAGCTCTTAGGGCCCATGTTCGCCCATGCCCTTTCATCGCAGGGGCGGAAAATGACCATTGTGGCCGCCACCTCTGGGGACACAGGCGGCGCCGCTATTGATGCCATGGCCAATCGTGAGGGGGTCAATATCTGCGTTCTGCATCCGGAGGGGCGGATTTCAGAGGTTCAACGCCGGTTTATGACCACGGTGGAGGCGGATAATGTCCTCAACATCGCCGTGAAAGGAACCTTTGACGATTGCCAGGCCATGGTAAAAGCCATGTTTGCAGATGATCAGTTTCGAGAGGATGTGTCCCTCGGGGCGGTGAACTCTATCAATTGGGCGCGTATCATTGCCCAGGTGGTGTATTATGTAACCACCTCCCTCACCCTGTCGCGGGATGGGACGCCCGTGTCTTTCAGTGTACCGACGGGGAATTTTGGGGATATTTTTGCAGGCTTTGTGGCAAAGCAACTCGGCGCCCCTGTGGGCCGGTTGATTGTGGCCACGAATGCCAATGACATTTTAGACCGAGCTTTACGTGCAGGGGATTATACCCCCGCGGGTGTGGTGGAAACCCAGACCCCGTCCATGGACATACAAGTCTCCAGTAATTTTGAGCGGTTGCTCTATATGGCGAGCGGTAAGGAGGCGAAGTTTGTGGCAGAGCTGATGGCACAGCTGAAGTCCGGTGACGGATTTTCTCTCCCCCCCGATTTGGTTCAATCCATCGCGGCTGATTTTTCATCTTACCGATCCGATGAGAGCATGACGGCGGGCATGATGGCCAAAATGTGGATTGAAAATAGCTATTTGATCGATCCGCATACGGCGGTGGGGATTGTCGCCGCAGAGGGCGCACGACAAGATGGCCTGACGGGCCCACTGGTCACCCTCTCCACCGCCCATGCTGCAAAATTTCCCGATGCGGTGGAAGAGGCGACAGGCATTCGTCCTGCGTTGCCGCCCCGGGTGCGCGATTTATATGCGCGGGACGAGGTAATGACATCCTTACCGAATGACTTGAGTGTTGTGATGCAAGCCATACGCGATGGGTTCAAAGGGTAAAGCCTGAAAAGCCCCTGCCTTATAGTCTCAAGGAGGGGGGCTCCAAAAGCTTTAGAGATATTCACTCATCATTTCGGCCGCGCGCGCCACGTCACTTTGAGAGAGCCCTGCAATATTAATTCGGCCCGAGCCTGGGATATAAATCCCCTTTTCTTTCAGCGCTGCAATCCCCCCCTCCTTGAAAGGAAGCTGGGAGAACATGCCATTTTGTTTCACCAGTGTTTGCGGGTCATAGCTGTTGCTACGGGGGACAAGGGCATCGGCAATTCCTTGACGCAGCATATTCACCCGCGTCCGCATGGCGTCAACTTCATCTGTCCACGCCTGTTTTAGGGCAGGGTCATTTAGGATGGTCGCCACAATGGCTGGGCCATGGGCGGGGGGCATAGAATAAACGGCCCGGCCAATGTCTGCTAGATGGGTTGCGCTTGCTTCTGCAATGTCTTGGGTTTTGCTTTGTAACAGGAGGCACCCACTACGGTCCCGATAGAGACCAAAATTTTTCGAGCACGAATAGGCCACCAACGCTTCATCCACATGGGCAAGAAACGTCTGCGCCCCCTTCAAATCATCTTCTAAGGAGGACGCAAAGCCGTGATAGGCAACATCGATCAAGGCTGTGAGGCCCTGGGCGTTGCAGAAATTTGCAACTTCTTTCCACTGATCTTCGGCAAGGTCTACCCCGGTGGGGTTGTGACAAGGCCCTTGCAAGAGCACGACATCCCCTGGCTTGGCGGCGCGAAGATCTTCGAGCATTTTCTCTAAGTTTGGGGCTGTGTCTGCTGGCCCTGCATAATCATAGGGGGCTGTTTTTAAAGCTGCAGATTTCACCACATGGTGATGGTTCGGCCA
>JBCCMT010000228.1:0-3869 GCA_039026195.1 Pseudomonadota bacterium
CCATATTCATCTTTTTGGCTGCCCTCTTTTTTCCTATGGAGATGATATCTCCTTAGAGGATGGCGACCATCTTACCATCACAGCCCCCGCCTTTGGTCAGCCCCTCAAAAATACCATTCAATGGGAAAAGGACCAACCAAAACGCTTCACCATAAAGGAGATTGGCGCTTGACCCATATTCAAAAAATTGAGGCCATCCGGGTGGCTTCCCCCACATGGGAGACGCCGAAATGGTGGTGCACAAGCCCCATGGACGGCCTTTATGACCTTAGCCCTAAGCGGGGCGATGCCTCCATGGGCCTATTCAATTCCACCCCCGATGAACGGGGGGATAATGTCCTTTATGTTATTGTCCGTATTGAGACGTCGGATGGAACCTATGGCTATGGTTGTATTGGCTTAGGGTCAGAAAGCCTTGCGCAGCTGGTGGAAGGTATTTTAGCCCCGCTTATTGTGGGACAAAACCCCTTTGATGTTGAACTTTTATGGGAGAAAATGTACCGCGCCACCGTGAATATTGGCCGTAAAGGGGCGGCCATTATTGCCATCAGCGGTATTGATATCGCCCTTTGGGATATTATTGGCAAGCTGACAAAGCAGCCAGTTTATAATCTTTTGGGCGGCAAAACCCGTAGCGCCATTCGGGCTTATTGCAGTGCGGGCTACCCCATGGAAGACCCAGAGGAGATGGCCGCCCTTGCAAAGTCTCAATTAGAGGCAGGCTCATACACAGCCTTTAAAATGCGCTTCGGCTATGGGCCAAAGGATGGCCGTGAGGGAATGCGCAAAAACAAAGATCTCGTCCGTGCCCTGCGAAATTCCTTAGGCCCAAATGTGGATATCATGGCAGACGCTTATATGGGGTGGGATGAGACCTATGCGATCTCCATGATCCAACAGCTAGATGAGTTCGAGCTCGCTTGGATTGAAGAACCTGTTTTGCCCCATGATTTGGACGGCTATGCAAGGATCCGCGCCCGGGTCAACACCCCTATTTCTGGCGGGGAGCATGAATATACCCGCTGGGGCTTCCGTGAGCTGATTGAAAAGGAGGCCGTTGATTATGTTCAACCTGATGTAAACCGTGTCGGCGGCATCACTGAGGCGAAAAAGATCTGGGCCCTTGCCCAGGCCTATAATAAAAAGGTTGTTCCCCACGCCCATAATTTTCACAATCAACATCTTATTATGTCCCATATGAACTCACCGTTATCAGAGCATTTCCCTGATGGGTTTAGGGATGCAGATACATTCTTCTCTGAATTATTTACCGGAGAAGCAGAATTGAAAGACGGCCATCTTTATCTTTCCGATAAGCCTGGCCTTGGTATCGAACTTAACGAAGCCGTTCTTAAAGAATACAGGATTTCAAAATGACACAAATAGCAAAACAAAATTTTATTAGCGGACAATGGCAATCTGGTGAAGGTGAAATTGAAAATATAAACCCTTCTGACACAGATGATATTATCGACCGCTATAGTGTCGCTAGTGTCGCTCAGGTGAAAGAAGCCGTTGCCAGTGCGAATGAGGCAGCGGATGTATGGGCAGAGGTGAGCCCAGAGGTACGGGCCGATTGCCTAAAGACCATTGCCGATGAAATTATGTCCCGGGCGGATGAACTTGGCGATTTGCTAGCGCGCGAAGAAGGAAAAACGATCGCCGAAGCCAAGGGGGAAGTCGGCAGAGCCGCCCGTGTTTTCCAATTCTATGCTGGGGAAGCTATTCGCGTGACGGGGGAAAATGTGGCCTCCGTTCGGCCCAATGTGGATGTGGAAATCACCCATGAAGCTGTGGGCACGGTGGGCATGATCACGCCATGGAATTTTCCCATCGCCATCCCTGCGTGGAAAATTGCGCCCGCTTTGGCTTACGGCAATTGTGTGGTGTTCAAACCAGCTGAACTTGTGCCAGGCTCAGCCTGGGCATTGTCGGAGATTATTTCCCGCGTAGGGCTTCCCGATGGTGTGTTCAACTTGACCATGGGGCCTGGGCGAACCGTGGGGGATGCGATTATCAATGCCGATGGCGTAGATGCTGTGACCTTTACAGGGTCAGATGCCACGGGAAAAATGATTCGTACAACAGCTGCTGAGCGGGGCGCGCGCGTTCAAACAGAAATGGGCGGCAAGAACCCTCTTGTGGTGATGAATGACACCGATTTGAACGTGGCTGTGAATACAGCCCTGAATGGTGCATTTTTCTCAACAGGCCAACGCTGTACCGCCTCTAGCCGGCTGATTGTGGAAGCTGGGATATATGATAAATTCGTCGACGCCCTGAGCGAAGCGATGAAAAATCTTGTAGTAGGCGACGCTAGGGATACGAGCACGCAAGTTGGCCCGGTGGTCAGTGCAACTCAACAAAATAGCATTATGGAAGCTGTTGAAAGGGCTCGGACTGCTGGCGCTGAGATTATTGGCGGTGAACCTGCCGCGGCGAAGGCCAATGGATATTATCTGCGCCCCTCTCTTGTTCTGAATACATCATCTTCGGACCAAGTGAATAGAGATGAGATTTTTGGCCCAGTGGCCAGTATCTTAAAGGCAGATGATCTTGATCACGCCATTACCCTCGCGAATGATACACAATTTGGTCTCTCCGCTGGGATTTGCACCACATCACTCTTCTCCGCACGTCATTTTAAACGCAAAGCGAAAGCGGGGATGGTGATGGTCAACCTCCCCACAGCTGGGGTGGACTATCACGTTCCCTTTGGCGGGATCAAAGGGTCTAGCTACGGCCCCCGTGAACAAGGATCGTATGCAAAGCAATTTTATACAAATGTGAAAACCACTTATATCACAGCCTAACCCTGTAGGGAGAATAGCTGAGACTATAGGCTCCATATTCTGCCGTGCAGCCCCTTCTCACCCTCTAGACTTCTCGGTTGTAAAGAAGCGTTAGCTTCTTCTATACTATAGCGAGATAATTATGAAGGTGAAAAGCGGCTATGCCAAAGCCATCACAACAACGCCCGCCCTCCTTAAAAGATATTGCTCAACGAACAGGCGTTTCGGTGATGACAGTGTCAAATGTCCTTAACAAGCAGGGAAATGTTGGGCCAGAAACGCGCAAAAAAATTGAAGAGGTAATCAAAGAAATAGACTATGTGCCTTTTCAAGCAGCACGGAGTCTACGGACGAAGCAGCATCGTCTGGTGGGTCTACTGATTATTGACGATAACGAAGCTTACCTTAATGACCCTATCCTGGCTTCCATTGTCGCTGCGATCAATAAAAAACTATCGGACCTGGACTATACCCTTCTTTTAGAGCTTTCCACGACCGCCAAGATAAATGAAATTGGCCCCTTTCGCCGTCAATTATTGGACTCAATGGTTGTCATTTCCTGCGGAAATCAAAGAAAATTAAAAGCGCTGGCCAACACATTAGATCAAAATAGGGTTCCTAAGATATATATTCAGTCCGTTCCTGAAGAAAAAGGTCCATATACAGCCATCACCCAAAATGATGTTGAGGGGGGGATGCTTTTGGCCACTCATCTTTTAAAAAAGCAGACTGAGCATATACTTATTCTCGATACGAAATTAAATTGGTATCCCCTTATTCAACGGCAAAAGGGGTTGTCTACCGTCTTTAAAAAAGAAGGTGATCTCACCGTTGATGTCATGAAAACCAAAAGTGAAAATTTTGACGACATCGAAGCAATTCTCGAAAACTATTTTGACGATCACCCTTACCCCGATGTGATTATTGGGCTGACAGACCTTCTTGCCTTCGCAGCCATGAAAGTTTGCCAAGATCGTGGCCTCAAGATCCCTAAAAATATCCGTATTGCAGGCTTTAACGGTCTATTTATAGGAGCATATCTCTCCCCCCGTTTGACAACGATTCAATCCGTTCCAG
>JBCCMT010000229.1:0-3859 GCA_039026195.1 Pseudomonadota bacterium
GTTGGGTAAAAAGCGAAGCGCAGCATTAGGGCTGACGTAAATGCGTATTGTCGGTGGTAATTTTAAAGGTCGGCCTTTAGTCGCCCCAAAGGGGATGGCGACGCGTCCCACCACGGACCGTACACGGGAATCCCTCTTTAACATTCTCACCCATCGCGATGGAGACATTTTAGATGGCGCAAGGGTCATCGACTTGTTTGCGGGGTCTGGTGCGCTTGGCTGCGAGGCTATTTCTCGGGGGGCCAGCTTTTGCTTATTTGTGGAGACGGCAGCGGGGGCGAGGGCGGCCATCAGAGAAAATCAAGAGGCCCTTGATATTATAGGATCCACACGGATTCACCGTCGCTCCGCCACAGCGTTGGGGGCAAAGCCCAGCGGGATAGGGGCGCCTTTCACCTTAGCTTTTCTAGACCCCCCTTATGGAAAAGGGTTCGTGGCGCCCGCTTTACGGGCTTTAAAAGAAGGCGAATGGCTAGAAGAGGGGGCTTTTATCGTGGTTGAGCAGGGGAAAGGGGAAGACGCCCCTGCTCTGGAAGGATTTATCCTTGAGGATGAGCGCCTGTTTGGTGATACCGTCATTCGATTTTTAAGATCTTTGCAAAGATCAAAATAGACTTATTCTCTTTCATCCCATATTTGATAAAGAATTACAAAACGGATCTATAATTGCTTTGCAAAATATTGGAGCGCGACATCCGCAAAGGCCTCCTCCCGATATTCATTAATATTGGCCAAGGACACAACGCCCAGTTTGAGGTGAGGGATAATTTTGATCACTGTGCGGCTTCCTAGCTCACCACCGGTATGTCCCCATACCGCGTTGTTACCTATGGCCGGTGCATGATAATTTCGCCATGTGAAGCCAATAGCCTTAATACCCCTATATTCTGTATATTGACGGTCTGAGAGTTGCTTGCTCAAGGCCTGTCTTACGGTAGACTTTTTAAGAAAATCAGCTTGCCGACCATGATATGCCTTTAAGTAAGCGCTTCCATATTTCGCAATATCATGGGAGGTGGTCCAGAGACCGCCATCGGCAAAACTTGGAAAAGCATAGTGTTTTACAAAGGGGTAGGGCCCATCGGGCAGCCCCTTGAGCCGTTCCTTGGGGTCAACATCAAATAAAAGGGTTGACCATGCTTTAGAAGCAGGGGCACCGTCCACAAAATTGATATATGTTCGAGATTGTGAGCTTTCATCTAAATCCGTCGGCGTCCACGCAGTATTGGCCATGCCAAGGGGGGTGAAAATTTCTTTTGTTGTATAGTCTGTGAAGGGTTGGCCGGAAGCTGTTTCAATCGCTTTGGCCACAAGCGCCCAGGTCACATTTGCATATTTGTATTTCTCCCCAGGTTCCCAATCTGCGAAGAAGCCGCTATCTTCCTTATACCTCTGTTCGCCTACGCCATAAAATTGTTGAGCGAAATGAACATAGTCTTTCGGCGGCTCACCGGTACGGTAAGACGTATTATAGGGGCCGGGGTTAGGGCCGTCTAATAAAGAAGATGTATGCGTAATCAGCTGTCTAAGAGTGATGATAGCTTCGGGATATTTGGGGTGCCGGACAATGAAGGGGAGATAGTCAGAAATGTCAGCATCTAAATCAAGAGCGCCTTTCTCAACCAGCTTTAACACAGCTGTGGTGGTCACCGTTTTGGTAATTGAGCCAAGAATTTGGTGTCGATTGGGCTGCATCGGGATATTATTTTCAATGTCAGACAGTCCGTAACCGCGGCTCCATAAAATACCTTTATCATTGAAAACAGCGGCGGAGAGGCCGGGAACTTTTTCGGTGCCGAGTTGATTTTCTGCAAAAGCGTTAAGGTCTGGAACGTCTTGCCCATAATGTCCATTTTGCAATGCAAAAGCAGGGGGAAAACCTACGGTAGCGGCCCCAGCCATTGCGGCGCCCGTAAGTACAAGATGCCGCCGAGTAAGTGCAGATATATTTGTTGAAGGGCTGAGTGGTTTTGTGTGGTTCATGAGGACTTCTTTTCGCCTTCTAGAAACTATGGTTTACAGTGCCTATGGCTAAATATTCTGTGTACAATCTAATAGTGATTCAACTTCATTTTAATATGTATCTGTATAAATTTTTCCAAGTTTAAATGATAAAGTATATCCCACCGCATACCTATATAATTTTTTGTTATGACTGATTATTTTATTTGCTAAATTATACTATATTTTGGCATTTAAAAATAGTATAGGAAAAAACAGATTTCACGAGCATTGCATCGCAAAATTTATAGAACAGGATTAAAATTTATGATCAACATGGCTTTTTGCACCCGTAACAAAATGCTGTTTGTTATATTTAGTATAGTGGTGGGACTAACAATGAGTTTCGATACGTCTTCTGCTCGTGTTTTCGACGACGATGTTGCATTTGCCATGCGCCATGTGTCTGATCCCCAAATCTCGCCAGATGGATCCAAGATTGCCTATAGCCTTCGCTGGCTCGATCGGGGCGGAGAAGGGGTGAGAAAAAATGCGATTTGGATCATGGATGGCGATGGGCAAAACCCTCGGTATCTGACGGCAGGGGGGGCACCTCGTTGGTCCCCCGATGGGCAAAGACTTCTTTACAGCAGCGCTGATGGGCAGGGGCGATCCCAACTTTTTGTACGAACCCTTGATGGATCTAAGGTTATTCAACTGACGGATGGTGATCAATCTCCGATGAACCCCGTATGGTCGCCTGATGGAAAATCCGTTGCCTTTGGTCGCTTAGTGCCTGAAAGTGCCGGTCCCCTTTACCAGTGGCCGGAAGGGGTAAAACCGCGCGGTGAAGAACGTATTATCAAAAGGCTACATCACAAATATGATGGCATAGGGTATCTTGACCATGGGTATACCCACGCTTTTGTGGTTTCCGCTGAAGGGGGGGAGGCCAAGCAACTCACAAAAGGGCTTGGCGAACTTGAATCAAAATGGCGAAGCGTTGATATTTCCTGGTCACCCAATGCTCAACATTTGCTTGTCACAGGTAACTTCGGTGAAGATGCAGAATTATTCTATGACAAAAGCTATATTTATCGGGTCAATGTTCGTACCGGCCGGATGAGGCAGCTATTTGATGACCCATCGGGCACGGATAATTGGCATAACGCTGTTTATTCACCTGATGGGAAAAAAATTGCGTATGTTGGCAAGGTTTGGTCCGATCAGTTTACATATTTCATGTCTCACCTTTGGGTAGCTGATGCCAACGGCGAAAATCGCCGCCGGCTGACATCTGATCTAGGGGAGGGCGTTTATGATTTTAAATGGAAAGCTGATTCTACGGAAATCTATTTTACCGATGGTCGGGAGGGGGCTTATAACTTATATAGCTCTTCCTTAACGGGTGATATCACCCCCCTTACCACAGGTATGCATTTTAGGACCCTCAATTCTCTCAGTGATGAGGGGGATGCTGTGGGTACATATTCCGCTTACAAAATACCTGATGATATTGTTCGCTTTTCCCTTGAGGATGCCCAGTCTTTTCAGCAATTAACGAATGTGAATCAGGAGATTTTGCAGGATGTTGATTTTGGGGGATTAGAAGACATTTGGTATACCACAAAAGACGGCGCCCGTATTCAGGCTTGGATTTATACACCGCCTGGCTTTGATGCTTCAAGAAAATACCCACTAATCGTTTCAGGCCATGGGGGGCCGCAATCCATGGCAAGTGGGGCAGATTTTAAAACCTACAACTTTCGATATGCGGCTGAGGGATATGTTGTTCTCTATCCCAACTATCGGAACAGCCAAGGTTATGGCGAAGCGTTCATGAACCAAGAGGATCCTTGGTTCCCTAATGATCGAACCACTGATGACATCGTCTCTGGCGTTGAGGCTTTGGTGGAAA
>JBCCMT010000230.1:0-3849 GCA_039026195.1 Pseudomonadota bacterium
ATGGCAAACGCCGAGCGGATTTCCCCGGCCAGCAGCGGCGTCAGCCAGCGGTCGCGCTGCGCGGGGGTGCCGTACATCATGAGCACTTCCATATTCCCGGTGTCGGGGGCAGCACAATTGAAAACCTCAGGGGCCAGATGAGACCAGCCCATCTCCTCTGCTAGATAGGCGTACTCCACTGTGGTCAGACCAAATCCTTGGTCTGAATCTGTGAGCCAGAAATTCCACAACCCCTTGGCTCGCGCTTGACTTTTCAGATCCTCTAAAATTTCAAGTTGACGCGGGGTATGCTGAAAACGATTTCCCCCGGGGGCTTTCCCGATCTCCGCATGAAATTCTTTTTCAGCCGACGCAATGTCGCCGTGCACCATGCTGCGCACTTGATCTATCAGGGGCGCTACTTTTTCACTCACCCCTAAATCCATGGCCGCTGGCATCGTTGTTTTTTCCATCATCACGTCATTCCTTCATTGATCAGTTGACGGCAGTGTTGACATAAATTCTGTGCGCCCATGCCAAAGAATTGGAAAGCGGGATTTGTGGTCTCCCCAGCATGATAGCGACGATATATCTGTTGTGCGATCCCTGCTAATCGAAAGAGGCCGAACACATAGTAAAAGGTAAAGTCATCAACCTTTAAGCCTCTTCTCTCGGTATAAAGATCAACAATCTGATGACGCGTTAACATGCCCGGCGCACGGCTGGGTTGCCGCTCAAGGACCCGTAATTCAGGGGGATCATCCGGCTCGATCCAATAGGCCAAGGCGGCCCCCAAATCCATTAAGGGGTCGCCGAGGGCCGCCAATTCCCAGTCCAGCACAGCCCTGATATCAAAAGGATTTTCTGGATTTAAAATCACATTATCAATCCGATAGTCCCCATGCAAAAGGGAGGATTGCGGACAATCCTCAGGCTGGTTATGATCAAGCCAGTCTCGCACATCTTCAAAGGGCTGAACATCCGGCGTGAGGGCCGTCTCAAACCGCTTATTCCATCCCTCCACCTGCCGCGCCACATAGCCCTTTGGTTTGCCAAAATCTCCAAGGCCGATCGCTATATAATCCACTTGGTGAAGATCGACCAATTTTTCCCAAAAAAGACGACAGAATTTCTCAGCCTCCTGGGGGCCCCACCCCCAATCTTCAGGCAACGTTGTTCTCAAAATGGGCCCCTCCACCCGCTCCATCACGTAAAATTCTTTTCCGATAACGGAATTTTCCGCATCTGCATAATAAAGGACAGGCGGCACCGCAGGGAAGACGGGCTTTAGGGCTTTCACCACGCGATATTCTCTGATCATAGAATGACCTGAGGCGGGCTTTGCCCCATGGGGCGGGCATCGTAAGATCAACCGGCGCCCCGGATAATCAAGGGCATAGGTCAGGTTAGAGGCCCCGGCAGAAAATTGCCCTATTTCTGGCGTTCCGTTTAGACCTGATAACTTCTCTTTTAAAACAGCATCCACTGCTGCGACATCAAATAGGTCTTCTTTGCGGACAGATTTGGCCTGGTTGTCTGCGGTTTCCGTCATAAACAAGCTTCCCTAGATTTTCTTTGAATGTGCCGGGAAGCGGGGGAGAGATCAAACAACCTGCGCAGTTCTTAGGCTGCTTTTTGCGATGTCACCATGTCAATGAAGCGCTCAAAAACCGCAAAACTGTCCTGGGGCCCAGGGCTCGCTTCGGGGTGATGCTGCACGGATAAGACAGGCGCCCCCACAATGCGTAAACCAGAGTTTGAGCCATCAAAGAGAGAGGTGTAGGTCGCCTCCACCCCATCAGGAAGGGAGCTTTCATCCACAGAAAAACCGTGGTTCATGGAGACGATTTCCACCTTCCCCGTCGCATGGTCTTTCACCGGATGGTTGGCGCCATGGTGACCTTGCAGCATTTTTAAGGTCTTGGCCCCTACGGCAAGGGCGAGCATCTGATGGCCCAAGCAAATCGCCAACATGGGAATTTTCGCCTCCAGCAATTCTTTAATCACAGGAACAGCATATTCCCCTGTGGCCGCAGGGTCCCCCGGACCGTTTGAAAGAACCACCCCATCAGGTTTAAGATCCATAATAGCCTTAAATGACGAGGTGGGCGGCACTACGCTCACTCGTGCGCCCGCCCCCACAAGACGGCGCAAAATATTCTGCTTCACCCCAAAATCTATCACCACCACATGGGGGCCTGTTTCAGGGGCAGGTCGACAACCCTCATTCCAGCTCCAATCCCCCGTGGTAGCCTGGTAAGGCGACGCCCCCCCCACTGTTCTGGCAAGGTCTGCGCCCTCTAACCCTTGAAAGCCTTTGGCTTGCGCCTCTAGCGCCGCCATATCAAAAATGCCGGAGGGTTGGTGGCATATCACGCCATGGGGCATTCCGGTTTCTCTGATTTTGATGGTCAATGCCCGCGTGTCCACATTGCTGATGCCCACAATACCGCGCCTTTGCATCCACGCCCCAAGATCAAGCCGAGAACGATAGTTGGAGGGGGTGGTGACTTTCCCGCGGATAATCGCCCCCCGCGCGGCGCTCACAGCGCTTGGCCCTGCATTTTCCTCGTCCGTGTCATTCACGCCCACATTGCCGATATGCGGAAAGGTGAAGGTGACAATTTGCCCCGCATAGCTCGGGTCGGTCAATATCTCCTGATAGCCCGTCATTGCGGTGTTAAAGCAGACTTCGCCCACCGCCGTCCCTGTGGCCCCGAACCCTTCTCCTTCAAAAACGGTTCCATCGGCCAAAACCAGACGAGCGGTGGGGGGAGTTGAATTCTGATCTTGACTTAAGCGCATGATGGCATATCTCTCGCATTCGTTAGGCAGCATTTGAAAAGTGAGGCAAACGCTTGGGTGTGTAGAGTGTGCTGTCGTGAATGAAAAGAGTTAACTTGCACAGACCCCCTAAAGATGTGACCTTTGAAATAGAATTACGACTTTTCTCCCCAAATTTTCCCTTTTTTCTCGGCATGGCTGAGTAAGGACAATCATCATGGCTTCTAAGCTACTTGAAACAATTAATACCGATCTTAAGGCGTCTATGAAGGCGCGGGATGATAAGCTTCGCGTCTCGACATTGCGTCTTATTACCGCCGCTGTGAAAGACAGAGATATTGCAGCGCGGGCCGAAGACCGGTGCAGCGGTATCTCTGATGATGAAATTCTCGCCATTTTGACCAAAATGGTCAAACAGCGGGAAGAGTCGTCTAAGGTTTACGAAGAAGCCGGCCGGCTTGAACTGGCTGAGCAAGAACAGCAAGAAATCGCTGTCATTCAAGATTATCTGCCTCAACAGTTGAGTGAGGATGAAATTGAAAAGGCCGTCAATGCCGTGATCGATGATATCGGTGCTGAAGGTCTGAAGGATATGGGCAAATGCATGGGCGCTTTGAAAGAGCGCTATCAAGGGGCGATGGATTTTTCCGTGGCCAATCAGAAAGTAAAATCCCGCCTTGTGGGGTAAACTTCTACCCCATCCTCAAAGCAGATACGACTTTTCCAGCGGCCTCTTGAGTAAATATGATATCAAGAAATAAGGGGCGTATATGACAACAGCGCAACTCATCCTCGGCGGGGCGCGGTCAGGAAAAAGTCAGCGGGCACTTCACCTAGCTGAAGAGGCGGGCGCCCGCCGGGTTTTTATCGCGACGGCGGAAGCTTTTGATGACGAGATGGCAGCGCGTATTGCCCATCACAAAACTGAGCGAAGTACGGGGTGGTCCACCGTGGAGGCACCGCTGGCGTTAGCCTCAGCCATCTCTGCCGCCCCCAATGAAGGGGATGTTTGCCTCGTTGATTGCCTGACGCTGTGGCTGTCGAACATCATGCACCAAAAGCGAGACATTGACGTTGAAACAGCGC
>JBCCMT010000231.1:0-3838 GCA_039026195.1 Pseudomonadota bacterium
GGGTGGAAACGGGCGGCTCAAATGTTCAGTTTGCGGTCAATCCTGAAAATGGCCGCTTGGTAGTGATTGAGATGAATCCCCGGGTCTCTCGCTCTTCTGCACTGGCCTCAAAAGCCACAGGCTTCCCCATCGCCAAGGTGGCCGCGAAATTGGCCGTGGGCTATACCCTAGATGAGCTAGGCAATGACATTACCGGCGGGGCGATGCCCGCAAGTTTTGAGCCCACCATTGATTATGTGGTCACCAAAATTCCGCGCTTTGCCTTTGAAAAATTCCCCGGCGCCAAACCCCTTCTCACCACCGCCATGAAGTCCGTGGGCGAAGCGATGGCCATTGGCCGAACCTTTCAAGAAAGCTTTCAAAAGGCGTTGCGGTCCTTAGAAACCGGCCTGTGTGGGCTTGACCCCATCGAGATTGCGGACCTTGGCGGGGATGACGATATCAATGCCTTCCGCCGGGCCCTGGCCGCCCCGACGCCGGAGCGGTTGCGGGTGACCGCAGAGGCCATGCGCGCGGGCCTGCCCCTAGAGCAAATTCGGGCGGCCACCTCCTACGACCCTTGGTTTCTTGAGCAAATCGCAGAGATTATTGAAACCGAAGAAGAGATCGAACGGGCTGGCCTCCCGAACACTGCCGAAGGCTTGCGCCGGTTAAAGGCCATGGGCTTTTCCGACAAACGTCTTAGCCAGCTTTGCGATGCGACCGAAGCAGAGGTTCGCGCCCACCGTCGTGCCTTAGGCGTGCGCCCCGTATTCAAACGGATTGATACCTGTGCTGCGGAATTCCGCGCGGTCACCCCTTATATGTACTCCGCTTATGAGCCCGGCGGGATTGATGAGAGTGAGCCATCGAACCGGCAGAAAGTGATTATCCTGGGCGGTGGCCCGAACCGGATTGGGCAAGGGATTGAGTTTGACTATTGCTGTTGCCATGC
This sequence comes from Pseudomonadota bacterium, assembly GCA_039026195.1. Taxonomy (GTDB): domain Bacteria; phylum Pseudomonadota; class Alphaproteobacteria; order Caulobacterales; family Parvularculaceae; genus Parvularcula. The sequence goes on from JBCCMT010000231.1 coordinate 935, forward strand.
TGCCTTTGCCCTGGCTGATGCCGACATTGAAAGCATTATGGTCAACTGTAACCCTGAAACAGTGTCTACGGATTATGATACCTCTGACCGGCTTTATTTCGAACCGCTGACGGCGGAAGATGTGCTTGAGCTGATCGCCAAAGAGCAAGAAAAGGGCGAGCTTCTCGGGGTTATCGTTCAATATGGCGGGCAAACCCCCCTTAACTTAGCGGAAACCCTCGCTGCAGAAGGGGTGCCCATTTTAGGCACTTCCGTCGAAGCCATTGCCTTGGCTGAAGACCGGGAGAAATTCCAACGCCTCGTCCAAGAGCTTGGCTTAAAGCAACCGAAAAACGCCACCTCCCCCAGCCGGGCGCAGGCCGCAGACATCGCCGCTGATGTGGGCTTCCCCCTCGTCACCCGCCCGTCTTTCGTACTGGGCGGCCGGGCCATGGAAATTATCCATGACCAAGTGGGCTTGCAAAAATATCTGTCTACGGCAGAAATTGAGATCACAGAAAAGCAGCCCCTTCTCCTCGACCAATATCTCCAAAATGCGGTGGAATGTGACGTAGACGCCATTTGTGATGGGGATGAGGTCTATGTGGCGGGCGTCATGGAACATATTGAAGAGGCCGGGGTGCATTCTGGTGATAGTGCCTGCTCCCTGCCGCCTTATTCTTTATCTGATGACATTATCACAGAGCTGAAACGTCAAACCATTGCGCTTGCCAAGGCTTTAAACGTCTATGGTCTGATGAATGTACAATATGCCATTAAAGATGACGTTATCTACCTGATTGAGGTGAACCCCCGGGCCTCCCGCACGGTACCCTTTGTGGCCAAAAGCATCGGCGCCCCCGTGGCGCGCATTGCCGCACGGGTCATGGCTGGCGCCAAGCTCTCCGAATTTGATTTGCCTCAAGAGGCCCCGCCCCACGTGTCCGTGAAAGAAGTCGTCTTCCCCTTCTCTCGCTTCCCGGGTGTCGACACGGTGCTCGGCCCTGAGATGCGCTCAACGGGCGAAGTGATGGGCATTGACCAGGACTTTGACCGGGCCCGGGCGAAAAGCTTGCTGGGGGCGAATATCAAAATGCCCCTCTCGGGCTGTGTTTTCATCTCCGTCAAAGACAGCGACAAAGAAGAAACTGTGGCCGTTGCCCGGCATTTGCGTGAATTGGGTTTCACCCTCATGGCCACGGGCGGCACCGCCAAATGGTTGCAAGATAGAGGTCTTGAAGTGCAGCAGATTAATAAAGTACTGGAAGGCCAGCCCCATATCGTGGACGCCCTAATCAACGGCCAAGTGGATATGATCATCAACACCACAGAGAGCGCCCAATCGATCGAAGATAGCCGATCCATCCGCACCACAGCTTTACAGCGAAGAATTCCTTGCATTACGACCCTGGCGGGTGCAAAAGCCTGTGTTCGCGCCATTGAAGCTTTGCGTAAGGGGGCCCTTGAAGCGGTGCCGCTTCAGTCCTATTATAAGTAATCCACTAGATAGACATATGGGCGGCATGGTCAGTCAGGTCTCTGACTGGGCAAAGCCGCTTTCTCTGGTTCTCTCGGTGAAAGAAGAAAGACGAGACGAAAATGGAAAAATTCCCGATGACCCCCTCTGGTTTTGAAAAGCTAGAATCGGACATCAAGCGATTAAAGTCAGTTGAACGCCCCGCGGTGATTCAGGCAATTGCCGAGGCACGGGCCCATGGCGATCTATCGGAAAATGCAGAATATCACGCTGCAAAAGAGCGCCAGTCTTGGATTGAAGGTCAGGTGCTTGAGCTTGAGGATAAACATAGCCGCGCCCAGGTCATTAACGTCCAAGACCTCTCTGGCCCTGATGTTAAATTTGGCGCAACCGTGACGTTAATTGATGAGGATACAGAGGAAGAAAAACGATACCAGATCGTCGGCGACCTTGAGGCCGATGTGAAAACAGGGCGGATTTCCGTTTCTTCTCCCATCGCACGGGCGTTAATCGGTAAGGAAGAGGGCGACAGCGTCGAGGTTGCCGCCCCCGGGGGCTCCCGCGTTTATGAGATTGAAAAAGTGGAGTATGTCTAGGGTGCGGTTTGCGCACCTTAACGAACCTACCCCAGCATCGCTTTGCCGGCGAAGACCGCTGACGGCCCAAGCTCTTCTTCGATGCGGAGGAGCTGGTTATACTTCGCTGTCCGGTCAGAGCGTGCAAGGGACCCCGTTTTGATCTGACCACAATTGGTGGCCACCGCAAGGTCGGCAATGGTGGCATCCTCCGTCTCGCCAGAGCGGTGAGACATCACCGCGGTGTAAGAGGCCCGGTGAGCGGTCTCCACCGCCGCAAGGGTTTCCGTCAGGGTACCGATTTGATTGACCTTCACCAAGATGGAGTTGCCGGCCCCCTTTTCAATCCCGTCATTCAACCGCTCTTCATTGGTCACAAACAAGTCATCCCCCACCAATTGGCATTTGTCGCCAAGGGCCTCGGTTAAGGTGACCCAGCCAACCCAGTCATCTTCGGCCATGCCATCTTCGATGGAGATAATGGGGTAGCGGTTCACAAAGCCTGCAAGATACGCCGCCATGCCGTCAGCATCGAGGGTCTTACCCTCCCCCGCCAGTTCATATTTCCCCTCCCGGTAAAACTCCGTAGACGCAACGTCTAATGCAAAGTAGATATCCTCACCCGGCGTGTAACCAGCCTTCGCAATGGGCTTCTTGATAAAGTCCTAGGCGGCTGCGGTGGAGCGGAGGGGGGGGGGTGGGGCGCGGGCGGGGCGGGGGGGGGGGGGGTGGGGGGGGGGGGGGAGCGGCCGGGGGCGGAGCGGACGGGGGCGAAGATGCCGGCGGCGGCGGCGGTACAAGTGCACTCACTGTCAGCTCGTACGGTCCCTCATTGTAGCCAAAGGGCCTCTGTCACTTTCCAGCTCACCCACC
>JBCCMT010000232.1:0-3826 GCA_039026195.1 Pseudomonadota bacterium
GAAACTATATGATTATTCTAAATATCATTGAGGATCGACGTCGACGCTGCATTTCATTATGTCGGCGGGATACGTCTTTAGAGCTCTTTCTTTAGAAAAAGAGGTCTTTTCGTTTCACCAGCCGGCGTTCAGCCGGCTTTTTTTATTCCTCTTCTCTCTCCATCCTATAAAAGGTTTCTATGTCTCGCCATTTTTTAACAACAGCTGATTGGTCTCGTTTAGAGATTGAGGCCCTCCTCGCCGATGCACGCGCCTTAAAAGCCTCTCCTTTACAACCAAGGCTGGAAGGGAAGTCTATTGGGCTTGTGTTTTACAACCCGTCTTTGCGAACGCGGACATCATTCCAGGTGGGCGCCCATCAATTAGGGGCCCAGGCGGTGGTGCTTGACGCGACGGGCACTTGGCCCTTGGAGTTTACGGAAGGCGCGGTGATGGAGGGGGAGGCAGAAGAACACGCAAAAGAGGCGGCCCGCGTTCTTTCTAGATATGTGGATATGATTTGTATCCGGGCTTTTCCTAAATTCGTGGATTGGAAAGTGGAGCGGGAAGACCCCCTGCTCAATGCCTTTGCGGCCCATGCCACGGTCCCCATCATCAATATGGAGACGATTGTTCACCCCTGCCAAGAGCTTGCCATGCTAATGGCCTTGCAAGAGGCGCATGGGGAGCTTTCGGGAAAGAAATTTGTCCTCACCTGGACTTATCATCCTAAACCCCTGAACACAGCTGTCGCCAATTCAGCCCTATTGGCCGCCACCAAAATGGGGATGGATGTCATCTTACTTTGTCCTAACAAAGATTATATCTTAGATGATCGGTATATGTCTGCTGGCAAGCAATTCGCAGAAGAGGCGGGAACAGCGCTAACGGTCACCCATAATATTCAAGAGGCTTACAGCGGTGCTGATGCGATTTATGCGAAAAGCTGGGGGGCGTTGCCTTACTTTGGGAACCCGGCGGCAGAAAAGCCCATTCGGGACCAATATCAACATTTTATTGTAAACAAAGAGAAAATGGCCATGACCAATAATGCTACGTTTAGTCACTGTTTGCCCATGCGCCGAAATGTAAAAGTAACTGATGCTGTGGCCGACAGCCCTAAATCTTTAATTATTGAAGAGGCGGAAAATCGCCTGCATGTCCAAAAGGCGGTGATGTCCGCCCTGTTAGGAGCGTCCTCATGAGTAAAAGCGTTGTTCTTGCCTTCTCCGGTGGTCTTGATACGTCATATTGTGTGGCGGCGCTCAAAGAAGAAGGGTATAAGGTTTATACCTATTATGTCCATTCCGGCAGTGCTGACCCCAGGGCGGAGGAAAATATTGCTGCCCGGGCAAAAGAGTTGGGCGCAGAGGATCATCAGACCATGGATGCAGGCCCTGCGCTGTGGGATGAAATTGTGATCCCCTTTTTGGCGGGCGGCACCCGTCGGCAGGGGCGCTATCCTATTTTGTGTGCGGATCGATACTTAATCGCAAAGCTTGGTGTTGAATTGGCCGAAAAGGCGGGGGCCGATACCATTGCCCATGGCTGTACAGGGATGGGCAATGACCAGGTGCGGTTTGACGTCAGTTTCGCTGCCCTTACAGATAAAAAGATCCTTGCGCCCATTCGGGATATTCAAGACAAAGATAATGTCCGTGATTATGAGATCAGCTTTTTAAAAGAGCGCGGTTTTGATGTGCCAGAACGCGCCAGCCGGTTTTCTGTGAATGAGAATTTGCTAGGGGCCACCCTTTCCGGTGGGCCCATCGATGAATGGGGCATCCCGGAGGATGATGCGCGGGTCATGACAGCCATGCCGGCGGATTGGCCGGCGATCCCCTTAGATCTGAAAATTCAGTTTGAAGAGGGGCGACCCGTCGCTCTAGATGGAAAAGCCTTGCCAGGCGCGCGGATGTTAAAAGCGCTGAACGAAGCCTTAGGCCCCTATGGGGTAGGGTATGATATTTATACCGGTGACACATTGGTGGGATTAAAGGGTCGCATTGTGTTTGAGGCGCCAGGCATTTTTGCTTTAGAAGCGGCGCATACGGCCCTTTGTGAGGCGGTGTCGTCTTCCGCGCAAAATGCCTTCCGCCGTAAAGTGGGGGAGGCTTGGGTCGATCTTGTATATGATGGCCGCTTTTATGACCCCCTACGGGATGATCTAGAGGGATATCTGGCCTCCTCCCAACGTCGGACAACGGGGGAGGTGACCTTACGTACCTCCGGCGGGGCGGTTCACGCGGTGGCGGTGGACACGCCCTTTATCCTTCAGGCAAAGGGATCCGTCTACGCCCAAAAAGCAGCCTGGTCAGGGGCAGAGGCAGAAGGATTTACCCGGCTCTCCGGCCAATCAACCCAGCTTTGGCGGCAAGTGGGGGAAGGCGTAGGAAAGGGCACAAAATGACTCCCATTCTTGAAAATATAACGAACCATCTATCGAAACTCGTGGCGGTCCCCACCATGAACCCGCCGCGGGAAATTACGGCCGACGGCCCCCTCGTCCAGGTGGTAAGGGAGGCATTGCCAGGGTTCGATATCGCCGTGACCGATTATGGAAATGGCTCCATCGTGATAGAAGCTAAGCGGGGCCACGCGCCTGTCTTGTTCAATGTGCATCTGGATACGGTGCCCGTGGCCGCAGGGTGGAGCCGGGACCCCCATACCCTTTTGGTCACAGAGGATCGGGCCACGGGGCTTGGCGCCTGTGACATCAAGGGGGCAGCCGCTTGTCTCTTCACCGTGGCCGCAAACACAGATGCCCCGATGCATCTTGTGTTGTCCACGGATGAAGAGGCCGGTCAAAGCACCTGCATCCGCGAATATGTGAAAACACCGCCTCAGGTGACACTGGCCGTGGTGGGGGAGCCCACCATGACCAAGGCGGTGACCCAGCATCGGGGTATTTTCAGTGCCCGTATGGATTTTGAAGGGGTAAGCGCGCATTCCTCCTCCAAAGAGGCGCGGAGTGCCGTGCATGATGCGGCGCAGTGGATTACCGATGTGACAGCCTTACCAGAAGCGGCAGAGAACCGGCTGAATGTTGGCCGGATTGAAGGGGGGGTGAAGCCGAATATGATTGCCGCGTCTGCGGAGATTTTATTTGGCTTCCGGGCTCAGCCGGGGGTTAATCATGAAGCGCTTCTTCGCCAATTTGATGCAAGCAGCTCTATATCCGGTGCACGGACGGTGCGGTTCCATGGCCCGGCCTTGCCATCAGATTTGGACGGACATGCCGCTGCGGCCCAAGACCAGGCCCGTGAGCTGATTTCGGTTTATGGCTTGGAATCGAGTGATCCCGTGGACTTTTTCACCGAAGCTGCCTTTTTTGCTGATGTGGGGGTGCCCACCATGGTGTTAGGACCTGGCCATATTGATCAGGCGCATACGGCGGATGAATGGGTGGCCCTAGATCAGCTTTTAGAAACCTACCATGCCTATGAACGGATCGTCACCCATGGCTAATACACGTTTCCGCGATAAGGCAATTTTGTTATTGTCGAACCTTGAGGAAGGGCGAGAGGTTCGAACCTATCTTTCGCAATTCGAAAAGGCCGATAGCGGATGTTTTGCTGTCATCAAAGTTGGCGGCGCCTTGGTCGCCAAAGAGGGGAAAGCCCTTGGCCAGCGGCTTGCGTTGCTTCAAGCCTTGGGCCTTAACCCCATTGTGGTTTTCGGCTCTGGCCCGCAGCTTGATGAAAAATTACTTAAAGAGGACATTCATCCGGAACGGCAAGACGGGTTAAGGGTCACCCCAGCGGCAGCTATTCCGATCATCAGTGAAGAAATCATGCGCACAGGGCTTTCCTTAGTGAAGTCCATCGCTGATTGTGGTGGCCACGCC
>JBCCMT010000233.1:0-3824 GCA_039026195.1 Pseudomonadota bacterium
ACCTCCTCGCCCTCACCCCCATTAGCCCGTTTCGACCTCGCCGGTGGCGCGGCGCGCTGCTCCCTTATGATGCGGATGTCGAATTTATCGTGGAAGAGCCTGATTTTCGCCCTGTTTCTGCGACGGCGGATAATGTTGAAATTCGGGATGTGGTCCATGTTCGCGGGTCTGTCGCCCAAGACATCAACATGACCCTCCTTTTTGACCCCGGCGCCGGATTAGAAGAACGGGTGCTTGAGGAACAATTTGACTATTAAGACCAGGGTGAAATCGTCTTTATATTTAGTATTTTATGTGAACAATCTGATCTTATAATTGAGCGTGGTGACTCATATTGTCGCTTTTACGAAATATGGCCAAAAATAAGGCGAAATCACCACAGATTTGCCCCATAAATTTTTCCAAACATCATATCTATTTTAAGATGAATCTGCCTAATCATAATTGCTTATGAAGGATGCGGTTATTTTTGGGGCCGTGCTTCAGAAGACGTTAACAATTTGAATGATAACAAAGCTCATGGGAGCTGATGGGTGTCGCATGAACGCGAGAGCGGTCCGACTAACTGATGTAGATATCGACAATGCCTTGTCGAATGAACATCTCGAGACGGTTTTTCAACCGATCTATTCCTTTGTGGATAATTCCCTTCTGCGCCATGAAATTTTTGTACGTTGGGACCATCCGGGCCTCGGCCCTTTGCCCCCGGGCGCCTTTATATCTTTTTTCGAAGCGCAAGGCCGGATCGGGGATTTGACCCGGTATGTGCTGAACCGTGGGCTGAAAGCCTATAACGACTGGGATGATAAAGGGGAAAGTGGTCTTTCCCTTAATCTAACGCAAAGTGACCTCACCGATGACGAATTGGCAAAGGACATCAGAACAGCCTTGAAAAAGGCAAAGGTCGATCCTTCAAAGCTGACTTTAGAGTGCCCTAGTCCGTCTCCCGACCTGTCGGTGGAGGAACAATCGAGCCTTTATACCCGACTTGCTGAAACGGGGTGTCCTCTTTCCCTAGAGGTTCGCAACCGTGCCACCGACACTATGCAGGCCCTTGCCCCCTTCCCCTTTACGGAAATTAAAACCGGGGGGACCAGTATTCTGCGCTATGCCCGCACCAGCCGGGGGGGGCCGGGTCTTTCCGCCCTTTCTGATTTACTTGCCTTTGCCAAAGCAAAAAAAGCCCGCATTGTGGCCGTGGGGGTGGAAGAAGAAAGCGCGGCGGAGGCTCTTCATAAATTAGGCTTTGATGCGGGTCAGGGGAATGCCCTTGGTCGTGCAGGTGCACTAGATGGCCAGCATGATGCCTATACTGATATTGTCATTGATGATGTCCATCACATGGACGAAGACGAACTGGCCCAACAGATATTGGCTGAGCCTAAAGCTTCGGATGAGCAAGCCTCCCCCCAAGAAGAAACATCTTCCCCCGCCTTAGAAGCGGCTTGCCCCTCCCTTAATGAAAATACTGACCCTGGTGAGGACAGCCCCCTCGACCTGTCAGAAGCGGCCTCCACCCAAACCGCCCTTGAAAAATCTCGCCGTGCCCGAACAAAGGCGGCAAAACAGGCCGCTTTACGTCGCTTTAAAGCGGCGCGGGAGGCGAGCAAAAAAACAGAAGCAATTAAAGAAGCCAAACAGCGCGCTGAAGAAGAGCGTGCCGCTGCTATCCAGGCCGCTGACACCGCCCGCAAACTGCAAGAGCGGCTGGAAACAAGCTTTAAAGAGAATGAAGAGATCGCAAAGGGTATCGCCGCTGCAAATGGGGGAGACGGAAAAAGCCTGGAAGATCAGGTGACCGACTATATCCCGGCGACCATGATGGCCAGCACAGGCCTTGGCATTGGGGTGACGGCTAATTTTGTGAGTGGCTTACGCTTAGATGGATATGCAACGGGCACGAATGAAGCTACCTCCCCTTCGTTAGATAATAATGTTGCCGGTGCCGTGGCCCCACAACATGACCCCTCCCAAACATCCTATAAAACCGATGTGAGCGGCATCTTAGATATGTTGCCCTCAGACCTGGTGGAACGCAACATAAGCGGATCGTCCTTATCCATCTCTCATATTGAGGAAGTCCCCTCAGATACGGACCCCGCTACGCTTGAGCCAAAAGAAAAGACGAAGTCATCTGCCCCTAAAGACGCGGCGGAAGACACAAAAGAATCATCATCAACACAAACAGCTATCAAAATTTCTGCGGAGGATATTTCAAATCCAGCCGATATTTTGGACGACCTCGTTTCAACGTCGCCCATGCTGCCTTTAGATGATGATGCCGCTTATGCTGACGCCCCATCGACAGCTGATGAAGAGGATGCCCCCCAACTTCGGGAGCAAAAATCTTTGTTTAAGGAGATAATGCCTCCAATTTTAACGCGGAAATATCGTATCACCCATTTTTGGCCGCGGTCCTGGAAGCGCTATCAACAACGCCGCCAAGCTTTCCGGAAAGACGCTGAATTGTCGTATTGAGGTGATGGCAGTCCTTCGATGAGATTGAGTAGACAAGCGTTGTCCATTTAAAGATCCAAAAGACCCATGACCTCTTTCACTGTCCAAGGTGAGAGAAGAATGCCATTGCGATCATGACCTTGCGCCAGGATCAAATTTTTCTTCTCCCCATGCCATCTCACATGCGGAACCCCCGTCACATGTGCTGGCCTGACGCCGTCAAAAATTTGCAAAATCTTTTGATCCCTTAAGGCGGGATACAGTTTTATTGCCCCCTCCCAAAGACGATCTAATAGATTTTTCTCATTCATTTGCCCCATAAACTCTTCAGTGGCGCCGACATAAAGTGTTCCGTCCTGTTTTGGGCAAAGATAAATATCCTGTGTACGAATAACTTTAGGTAAGAGGGGGTGCGGCGCTTCCACTAAAAAAGCACGCCCCCTGACAGGGATCAGGTTAGGCTTTTTCGATGGAAAAAACACATCCCCCCCTGCTCCAGCGGCTAAGATAACATAATCTGCCCTTATGGGGTCTTCATTCTCCAAGAAACAGCCAATAACATGACGCCCCTCCTCCCAAAAAGCCAGGGCCCGACGGTTCACGAGTACCGCGCCAAAGGATTGGGCTGACTTTTTTAGCAACGGTAAGAGCTGACGCGGATTTACCTGGCCCTCGCCAGGTAACAAAACCATCCGTTTAGACATAATAGCGCTAAGGGGGGGATGAGGCACACTCGTTGGAAAAATATCGGGCGGATAATCGACAGCAATAATCCCCTCACGGCAGTAATCGAGATCCTGTAACGGGTCATAGCTTAGTCGATGCGCAAAGTCGTCCCATAGCTCAAGGCTATTGTGAAGGATCCGCCCCAGCCCTTTTCCCGCGCGGGGGTGACGGGCCTCAAAACTTGGGGCCAACATGCCCGCCGCCGCTAAACTTGCTGAGGATCCCTCGTCACTAACAACGGTAACAGCCGCTTTTTTCTGCGCAAGTTGCCACGCCAAGCTCCACGCGATGACGCCGCCCCCAATAATAAGTATCGACAATTTTGCCATCCCCTTACGCCTATGGGCGATCCGCCTTTAGCAATCAAGAGGATAAGAAAAGAAGCGCAGGTGGCATGGTTGCAATTTTACCCTATATCTCGCACAGAAATACCAACCCCCATGATGGCACGATAAAAGGGAAGCATTTCATGATTGAACGCGCCGGTCTCCAGATTGACCCTCACCTCCTGAAGCTTGTGGAAGAAGAGGCCCTAGAGGGGTTGCCCATTGAGGCCACACAAGTGTGGGAAGGCCTTGCCGCTTTGCTCAGCCAATTTGCGGATGAGAATGCGGCCCTCTTGCATAAAAGAGCCGAGCTTC
>JBCCMT010000234.1:0-3813 GCA_039026195.1 Pseudomonadota bacterium
AAAACCCTTTTGCTTTTCAGCGCGGTACCGATTACGATGAATTGCAAAGTTATTGGGCGCCCGAAATGCGGTTTGTTGCAAAACTCATTTTATTGATAGGACTGCTGTTTTTCGGCGGGTTTTTCGTCTTTGTCGCGTCTCTCCCCCGGGCAAGTCAATTTGATATCCAAATGGCCAAGGCGGATATGGCCCCCCTTGCTGTGGAAGATGTTGGAATTGCCGCCCTGACTGGCGGGCGGGGGTCCCGCATTGACCGGGCATTTGCCCTTTATGAGGAGGGGGTCGCGGACCGGGTCTTGATCTCCGGCACCCACCCCCAGGTCACCAAAAGCGATCTTGCAAACCGCACATCGCCTGAGACCATGGAATGCTGCGTCGATTTGGGTCCCCGCGCCCAAACTACCATAGGCAACGCCATTGAAACCCGGGATTGGGTGCGCAAGCAGGGGTATCAAGGGCTTTATCTTGTTACCAGCGACTATCATCTGCCGCGCGCGACGTTGGAGTTAAAAGGGGTGACAGAGGGCCTGATGATTGTGGGCGTGCCTGTGGAGAACACCCAAGTCCCTGAAGCGCGGTGGTATCAATCCCCCCAAGCGTGGAATGTCTTAGCCCGCGAATATATCAAATTTCTTCTCACAGCCCTCCGTACTCTTATTTAATGCTTTCTCTCCGTCTCCGTTCTAAGATTTTCTCTGCCTATATGGGGGTATGCGCCCTCTTTGTGGCTATTGTCTTTATGCCCTCTTTGCTAAGGCAACCCTGGGCCCTATGGGCGTCGCAACTATGGACCCGGATGGTGTTATGGGGCCTTAAGGTCATCTGCGGCATCGATGAAAAAGTTTCAGGCCAGCAGCACCTGCCCCCTGGCCCTGCCCTTATCGCCGCAAAGCACCAATCCATGTGGGAGACGGTCTATCTTGCCTCCACCCTTCCGCACCCGTCTTTTGTCTTAAAAAAAGAATTGGGCCGCATTCCCATTTTTGGCTGGTGGTGCGCTCGTTCTGGCTATATTTTTGTGGACCGAGATGCCGGCGCGAAAGCTTTACGTAAAATGGTGGGCGAAGCGAAAAAAGCCTTTGACCGCGGGGCCAGCCATATCATCATTTTCCCCGAAGGCACGCGAACGGCCGTGGGGGACACCGTCCCCTTCCAGCCGGGGGTGGCGGCTTTGGCAAAGGCCCTTAATGTGCCCATCCTCCCTGTGGCGCATAACTCTGGCGGCTATTGGCAGCATCACACCAATTTAAAAGTGCCGGGAACCATTCATCTTGAATATCTTCCCCCCATGGAAGAGGGGCTGTCCCGTACGGAATTGATGGCACAACTGCAAAACAGAATTGAAACCACCACACAAAAATTAATGGCGGAGGCGGATGACGCCCTTGCCATGACGAAGGAAGCCCACGCCCATGACCATCACCCCGCCTAACACGGGCCGGCGACCGCGCCGTCTCTTTCTCATTTTGCCTTTCGTGATTTTTGGGGTGATTTTCGCCGCCTATTCCGCCCTATGGGTCTATGGCGCTGGCGTCATGGAAAAAGAAATCGCCAATTATATTGAGGATGAGGCCAAAGAGGGGCGAAGTATCGATTATGAGGGGCTAACGGTCCGCGGCTATCCCTTTACCCTACGGGCCCGGCTTGAGAATTTCATCTGGACGGACGATACCCTATGGCGGTGGTCGGGGGAGGAACTTCACATCGTCACCCTGCCTTATGATGCACGCCGATTAATCTTTATGCCCCGGGGCCAACAGACGTATCAATATAATGGTACCAGCTTTGATATCACAGCCGACGACCTGCGCATCGGGCTGGAGGACGGGAAATATAGCGCCGAGACCCACGGGTTTATGGCGACAGCCCCTGATCAAAGCCTCACTTTAAGTGACTTGCGCCTTAACATCATTGAAGGTGAAGATGAAAGCTGGGTCTTGGGCGCAGAGTTGCGTAATATTCGCTACCAAGATGATCAAGAGCGCATTGGCCACACCCCCTTTTTCAATATCGCGGCCCGCTATAGCCCGTTAACACCGGATCGCGCCGAAATTGGCTCCCTCATTTTTTCCCTAAGCGATGTGGAGGTGACCACCGCCACCCGCTTAGAGTTGTCAGGTGATGTGGGCATTGATGAAGCGGGGTATCCTGACGGTGCTTTCACCCTAAAGCTTCGCAATCAACGGGCCATGCTGTCGCTGATAGAGCGGTTTGACCTTCTGCCCCCCACTGAAGTTACTCAATTGACCATGAGCCTGAATGCGCTTTCAAACAATGGGACCGCGGAGGTCACTTTGCCCTTTCAACTTCGCGATGGGCGCATTTACATGACATTTTTGCAACTTGGTGAATTGCCCAAAATAAGATAAAAAAGATAGATGCGATCTTCTTCCCTTCATTGGTTGACCACAACCCATATTGGGGGCGTCCCTGTTACCCTTGATGCTAGTGGCGTCATGTATGTTCCGGGCGCTTCTCTTTTGGTGGTGTCAGACCTACACTTTGAGAAGGGGTCCCATTATGGGCGGGGCGGACAGTTTATCCCCCCCTATGACACCCGCGCCACTTTAAAAGCCCTAGAGGCGGCCGTCCAGAAATATCAACCAAAATCCATCCTCTCCCTAGGCGATGCTTTCCACGATACCGAGGCGGAGGCGCGGATGAATAAGGCGGACAAGGACCGTTTGCGCGTATTATGTGATGCAGCGACATGGTTATGGGTGCTGGGCAATCATGACCCCCTCCCCCCCAAAGAATTTTGCGGCAGCGTGCACCATGCGGTGGAGATCGGGGGGCTGACCTTCACCCATGAGCCGGGGGAGATGCCCGGCTGGCAGGTGGCGGGGCATCTTCACCCTTGTGCCTTGGTGGCAAAGGGCGGGCGCCGGATGCGCCGGTCCTGTTTTGTGGGGGATGGGGAGCGGCTGATCATGCCCGCCTTCGGCGCCTACACAGGGGGGTTGAATATTCTGCATGAAGCCTTTGCGCCCCATCTTCAGCACCCCTTGGAAATTTATCTTAAGGGAAAAACCCGCCTTTATAAAGTGCCGCCCACGTCTCTTCAAACGGAGGGTCAAACCCAGCAGGCGGGACGTTTAAACTGGCGATAAGGGGCTATAGCATAAATTCATCCTTGCCAGCCAATATTCAGCAACAGTAAGAAAAAGGCGACCAAAATGGTCAGCCTGATGCGTAAATTCAAATACCACCGGGGCCAGTGATCTTTTAGCATTTCAGTTACCAGCAAGAAAATAAACGCGATGGTGAGAATCCCCAAACGCACCTCAAAAGCCAAGGTGAGGCCAAACACCCCTGAGGGGATGAGGGCGGCCCACCCGATAAGCGCCGGCAGAACAGCGCCTCCCAGGGCCTCTGTGCGTTGCTGCAAGACGGCCGCGCCCCACCGGGACCCCGCCATGAAAGAGAGAATAATCGCCCCATAAAGCATCACCCACTGGGCCATTTGATCAGCGAAAAGGGGGGTGAAAACCCCTGGCGACATAAATTGTACCACGGCGCCAAAGGCAAAGGGAAGGACACCGGCATAGCCCAATTGCTGCGCGCGATAGCTGCTCCACGCGGCCCGGTTTGTGTCTTCATGAATGATTTTCATGGGGTACGCCTTTCATCTTGACAGGGCTTATCATGAAATCTTGAGGTTTACACTTTTCCTTTTCACATCACACCCCCGGAAACCAATCATTGGGGCAGTGGTGGCGGTCACTGACCGAGAGGCTTGGGGTCAGGGAAAGCTGTAAAAGGCTCCACCGCCCCACACATTCTAAGGTGAGATTGGTTTGGGGCAATATGTGG
>JBCCMT010000235.1:0-3804 GCA_039026195.1 Pseudomonadota bacterium
CACGTCCTTTCCAATCACTGCTTCTGTCTTTTGAATGACATCAGCTTTGACGCTGGGGTCCTCAAACACCGCTTCGATGATGAGGTCGACATCAGCCAAGGCATTATAATCCGTTGTTGGGGTAATCCGCGCAAGCATCTCCTCGGACTTTTCTTTTGTAAGCTTCCCGCGAGAAATCCCTTTCTCATTCAGCTTGACGGAATAGCCCTTGCCCTTCTCCGCATATTCTTGATCGCGGTCGAGCAAGACCACTTCGCACCCAGCCCGGGCCGTCACATAAGCAATACCTGCGCCCATCATCCCAGCACCTAAGACGCCGACTTTTTTCAGCTCCGTCTTTGACACACCTTCAGGACGGGCGGCCCCCTTTTCGGCGGCTTGTTTATTCACAAACAGCGTCCGGATCATATTTTTCGCCTGGGGCTCTAGCAAGCATTGGGTGAAATATTTGCTTTCAATCCGTAGACCCACGTCAATGGGCACAATAGATCCTTCATAAACAGCCGACAAAATTCGCTGCACGGCGGGATAGTTATGGTTGGTGGTCCCTTGGGCCATTGCGGAGGCGCCCGCGAAAATGGGCACTACCCGCGGGTCCATGGCGCCGGCGCCGCCGGGGATTTTGAACTTTTTCTCATCCCAAGGTTGCTTTGATTTGGGGTTCGCCTTCACCCACTCTTTCGCTTTGGCCACCAATTGATCCGCTGGCGCAATATCATGGATTAACCCCATACCTTTTGCTGCATTGGCATCCATGGGTTTACCTTGGGTACAAATCTGGAGGGCATTTTGCACCCCAGCGAGACGCAAGGTCCGCTGGGTACCGCCCGCCCCGGGGATAAGGCCCACCTGCACCTCCGGCTGGCCCATCTGGAATTTACCGTCCGTGGCCACACGATAATGACAGGCGAGCGCCAGCTCCATCCCGCCGCCGAGGGCAAGGCCATTTAGGGCCGCCGCTACGGGCTTGGCATGGGCTGTCCCTTTTTGCAGGTCCTTCGCTGACTGCCCGGCCGTTTCCATTTTCCGTAAGGCCAGTTGTAAGCGGTAATTTTCCTCGAAGATTTGTTTCGCCGTCGCATCCTCAGGCATCGCGCCCAGCATGTTGAGATCCGCGCCGGCCAAAAAGCCCGATGCCTTCCCACTGGTGATGACGAGGCCTTTGATACTCTCATCATCACAGAACTGATCAATTGCCTGATCAAATTCATCAATTAAAATGTTGTTCCAGACATTCATGGATTGGCCTGGTAAGTCAATGATCATGAGAGCGATGCCGTCCGCATCCACGTCAAAGGAAAAAGTTTTATATGTCATTATATAATCCTATTCTTTATTTCCCTCACCCGAAATCATAGATTTCGACCTCTCCCAAAGGGAGAGGTAATGGGTGAAGATCAATCTAACAAACATCTACAAACCTCTCCCTTTGGGAGAGGTCGAAGCAGCGAGAGCTGCTTCGGGTGAGGGAGCATGAGATAAACGCCCCTTCAAATCCTTTGCCATCCAACAAATCCGTTCAATCACATCCTCTGTGTCATCATTCACTTCATGATTCCAAAAGCGTAAGACAGTGATCCCTGTTTCTTCTAATTTTAAAGTTCGCTTCTGATCATAAACTACCTGTTGCTCTGCGTGTTGAGCCCCATCCAATTCAATGGCTAATTTTACTTCGTGAGCGAAGAAATCAACAATATAGTTTTTGATGGGAACCTGGCGACGAAATTTCAAACCCGCCCCTCTATTCCGAAGGCGTTGCCACAACTTCGCTTCAACATCTGTTTGATGACGCCTAAGCTGACGCGCATATGTGATTTGACGCGGCGGCAAAACTCAAACCCGCTCAATAATCGTAGCGATGCCCATGCCGCCGCCGATGCAGAGAGTTACCAACGCTGTACCTTTGCCGGTGCGTTCCAGCTCATCAAGGGCGGTGCCGAGGATCATCGCGCCGGTGGCCCCCATGGGGTGCCCCATGGCAATGGCGCCGCCATTCACATTAATTGCGCTGTGATCAAGATCCATCGCTTGCATATAGCGCAACACTACAGAGGCGAAGGCCTCATTTAATTCCCATACGTCAATATCTGACTTAGCCATGCCGGAGCGATCTAAAACCTTCTTGGTGGCAAATTCAGGCCCCGTCAGCATAATCGTGGGCTCCGACCCTATGGTGGCCATAGCCTTGATCCGCGCCCGGGGTTTCATACCCAGTTTTTCTCCGATGGCTTTTGACCCCAAGAGCACCCCGGCTGCGCCATCCACAATACCGGAGGAGTTGCCCGCCGTGTGGATATGCTCAATCTTCTCAAGATGAGGATATTTCTGCAACGCTACTTTATTAAAGCCAGGCATCATCTCGCCTAAGCCTTGAAAAGCGGGGTTGAGGGATCCCATAGCCTGCATATCCGCCTGCGGACGGATGGTCTCATCTTTCGTCAGCACAGGCTCGTCGATCACATCTTTCACAGGCACGACGGAGTTTTTAAAATCCCCCCGATCCCAAGAAGCGGCCGCCCGCTTGTGGGACTCTACCGCATAGGCATCAGCATCATCCCGAGTGATGCCATATTTGGTGGCGATAATGTCCGCCGAAATCCCTTGCGGGACCACATAATTTTTGAAGGTAACATCTGGGTCCGTCATAATCGCCCCGCCATCGGCCCCCATGGGCACACGGCTCATCGCCTCCACCCCGCCGCCAATGGTCATATCCGCCTCCCCACTGATGACTTTTGCGGCGGCCATATTCACCGCCTCCAGCGCTGAGGCGCAAAAGCGGTTCACCTGCACCCCCGAGGTGGTCTGAGCATAATCCGCCATGAGGACAGAGGTCCGAGCGATATTCGCCCCCTGCTCCCCCACCGGCATCACACAGCCATAAATCACGTCATCCACATGGGCCGTGTCGAGGTCATTCCGGTCACGCAGCGCCTCCAGCACTTGGGTGCCCAGCTGTACCGGCGTAATCTCATGTAATCCCCCGTCTGGCTTCCCCTTGCCCCGAGGCGTGCGCACCGCGTCATAAATATAAGCTTCGGACATAAGCGGTTCCTTCAGTAAAAGAGGGCATATCCCCGAAATCAGGGTGACCCCATGAAATGCTTTTATTTAGGTATGGGGTCTTGGGAGGGGATGCAACGATAGAACGCAGTTGGCATAGTCTTGAGTTTGAAACTTTGAAAAAAGTCTTTTCAAGACTGGTAGGCCCGGAGGGACTCGAACCCCCAACCAATCCGTTATGAGCGGACGGCTCTAACCAATTGAGCTACAGGCCCGTAAGATGTGCTCGCTAGCAGTTTTCTGATGGGCTGGGAAGGCCTCCATGATATTGAGCAAGAGAATTTTCTAAGGCATATTTCTTGCAGCTCACAATCAGATCCAATCACCTGAAAAGAGAAACGTAATGAATAAATTTGGCCGAACCTCGTTACCTATCGCTATCGCGGGTATCCTCTTTTCAGCAGCAGGAAATGCTCAAGCCAAAACATCTCAATGGGAGGGGTGGACCCTACTCTGCACCCCGATGGAGGCTGTGGTTGAAAATTATGTGGAGGCGCGGCGGACATTTGAAAAAAACGGCAACCGCTATGGTCTTTATTATCGCTCCGCCCGGCTGACGGAGACCCGGTACGCAGAGGTTTTTAACCTTTACAGTATGAACCCTGAGGATGAGGGTCGCTTTGTAATCGTGGGGGAGCGAGACAATCGCGGGCCCGCCGCTGCCTTTGAAATGGAGACTGTGGGACAAGATACCACGCGGGACTTTCTTGTCGCCTCCGTGGATATTGACACCTATGTGGC
>JBCCMT010000236.1:0-3801 GCA_039026195.1 Pseudomonadota bacterium
TGGTCCCAAAATGATGTCCCCATCCTTTGCTAACCTTCATGATAGTCCAGAATAACCTAAAAGTCGTGCCGTAAAGACAGCTTAATAAATTGACTTATCTTTTTTGCGGCAGGGAAAGTTGAAAATGAATGCCCGCCGCCCTGATGAGAAAAGCGACTGTGCCACCGGTTAAAAGGGCGAAGGGTTCAGTGACCGGGCTTAAGGACAGAAACGCATAAGTTACCGCCCCCATGAAAGCAGCGGTGGCATAAATTTCGCGCTGTAGAACAAGCGGAACTTCGTTGGTCACAACATCGCGCAAGATGCCCCCCACCACAGCTGTCACAAGGCCCATGGTGATCGCGACCGTTATGCTTGATGTAATCATCAAGGCTTTGGAGGCGCCGAGTACGCAGAAGAGAGACAGTCCCAAAGCATCAAGCCAAATGAGTGTTTTTAGCCGACGCCCCAATCTGACCGGCGCAAAGAAAGTCAGCACGCCCCCTGCCACCGCAACCCATAAATAAATCGGCTTTTCGACCCAAAAGACAGGGGCGTCTAAAATCAAATCCCTTAAGGTCCCTCCCCCAATGGCGGGCAAAAGACCGATGACGATATACCCAAAGATATCCATATTCTTTCGATCTGCGGCCAATGCCCCACTAATGGCAAAGACAAAAATGCCAATAAGATCGAAGACAAAAATCATTTGTTGCGCCAGGGAGGGGTACATTTGACTCACGTAAAGCAGCTTTTTGGGAAATAGCTAACAGTCATCATAGATAATAATTTGATAATAAAATCTTTTAGGCCTTCATTTTGGTCAGCAGCTGCGAGATGGGCATGGCCCTTTCATCCCCCCATAAAGACAATCGCTATGACGATCAGCTTATCGGGCGATGAGCATATATCTGTCTTCATGGTCGAGATTGAACTCACTTGCCACAGCGGGCGCTAACCGATATAAAATATGTGATCTAAGTTTTGAAAATATAATCCTGAATTCCATCAGGTGAGCCGTCGTAGAAATGCCTCACACAAAACTTATGAATAGGCCCATTTATATTGAGATTTCGGAGCTATCCTTATGCTAGACCTTACCACTAAACTTACCCCCCTTGCCACAAAGGGTCGTATCGCTACTATTTTCACAAATAATGATCAAATTGCTGATCGTGCTTTTCGCGATATTGTTGAGCCCTCTGACGTCATTGTCTATTCTGCTCGGACCGAATATACTGACGATGAGCCTGATGAAAATGGTGAGTTTCATTTTGATACTGATTTTAAGGCAGTAGCACGTGGCTTTCCTGATACGGAACGGTTAGATATACTCGCCTTCAGCTGTACCTCTGGTACGGTGGCCACGGGCCGTGAAGGCATTCGTAAAAAGCTTGAGGACGCCAGACCAGGGCTGAAATATACAACGCCCGGCATCGCCATGCTAAAAGCGTTAGATTACATGGGCGCTAAGAAAATTGGCCTTCTCACCCCTTATGAACAATATATGCATGATATGTTCATTCCCTTCCTTGAAGAGGGCGGTATCGCCGTTACCAGTGATGGTAAGTTTGAAGTTGCCGATGAGGACATCAGCTTGATTAGTGTGGAAAGCATTATTGAAGGGGCAAGAGAAGTTTCTAAAACAGGCAACTTAGATGCTATTTATATTTCGTGCACGGCCCTTAATATCACGCCTTACATTCAACAGATCGAACAAGAGTTGAAGCTTCCCGTTCTTGCAAGTGTGCAAGTGATGGCATGGGATTGTCTTAACATGCTCGGACTGAAAAGAGATATGGCTGAGTTTGGCTCACTATTCTCAAGCTGACCCCTCTGAGATGGAGCCTTGCAACCAGCTTTATAGGTAGCGAACTCAGCCCACAGTTGAAGGGGCTTCGTTTAAGTCTTTTTCAAAACGACTTTGGAATTGACCAGCGCTTTTATCATTTAAACGCACACGAACGGTATAGGCTAACCCCGACGGTGCAGGGGTTTCTTCCAAGACATCACCATGGGCCCGCAACCATGCAAAGGCGGCCCCATCGGTATGATCTAAAGTCACTTCATAACATTCAAAATCTAATGTCAGCTGTCGGTCAATCTCAGCATATAAACTGTGGACATTCTCTCCTGTAAAGGCCGACAAGGCCACAAAGACAGGCTCTTCTAAAGACGCTTGAGCATGGTCATTTCGTTTTGCGGTGATAACATCTAATTGCGCGCGATCCTCTTGTCCTAAAAGATCGGTTTTGTTCCAAACCTCAATCACCCTCTGAGATGTTTCTTCATTCACCCCCACAAGACTTAAGACAGACAACACATCCTCCCGCTGGGCTTCACTTTCTGGATGCGCGATGTCTCTCACATGAAGAATGACATCAGCTTCCAGAACTTCCTCTAAGGTCGCCCGGAAGGCTGCCACAAGATCTGTGGGCAAATCAGAGATAAACCCCACCGTGTCGGATAATATAACCCGATCCGCCCCGGGGAGGTCCACGGCCCGCATGGTCGGGTCGAGGGTCGCAAATAAAAGGTCTTGTGCCTTTACACTCGCGCCCGTCATCCGGTTAAAAAGAGTTGATTTTCCTGCATTCGTGTACCCCACAAGTGCGATGACAGGATGGGGTGCTTTTTTCCGTTTTGCTCTTTGCAAAGTTCGTGTGCGGCGAACCTGTTCAATTTGACTTTTTAGCCGGTCAATTTTTGACGCCAAAGCCCGCCTATCCGCTTCAATCTGTCTTTCCCCAGGCCCCCCCAGAAACCCTGCGCCCCCCCGTTGACGCTCTAGGTGAGTCCAAGACCGTACCAAGCGTGAGCGTTGATAGGTCAAATGCGCTAAGGCCACTTGCAATCGGCCTTCTTTGGTTTGCGCCCGCGCACCGAAAATTTCTAAAATAAGCGCTGTGCGATCAAGGACCTTCGCCCCCCAAGCCTTTTCCAAATTCCGATGTTGAACAGGCGTTAAGGCGCCATTGACAATGACCAATTCAGGGCGAGGATGCGTTTCATTAATATACGCCCGCAAGTCTTCAACCTTTCCTGTCCCAAAAAAGGTCGCCGGACGCGGTGTATGAAGGCGGATAATATCTGCACGAACAATATGAAGTCCGATAGCTGCAGATAACCCTACAGCTTCATCTAATTTTTCTTGCGCACTGCGGCTTTGTTGATCATGCCCATCTAAATCGGGGTGAAGAACAATCGCATGGGATATCGCTCTTGCGGTGTCATAGGTTTTGGGGTCGCTCACCCTATTTCCTATTCTTCAAAATCGTCTTCATCATGGTCATTCAACCGAAGATCTAAGCTTTGTGTCGGCATGATGGTTGAGACAGCATGTTTATAGACGAGCTGCACCTGGCCGTCTCGTTTGAGGAGAAGGCAAAAATTATCAAACCAGGTAATGACCCCTTGGAGTTTGACGCCATTAACGAGAAAAACGGTCACATGCGCTTTTGTTTTACGGGCTTGGTTTAAAAATATATCTTGAAGATTTTGTTTTCGTTCGCTCATTGTCATTCACTAATATTAGAATTTGTAAAATAATACCATGGCACATCTGTTAGATGAAAACGACTAGCATTTTCAAGTTACGACGCTTTATCTTAAAGAATTAAAGGATAAAGTGTCGAAATTCGTAAGATGATGCTACCCGATATAATTTAAAGTCCCCTATCAAATCGCCCCTTTGGCTTGATTTCAATCCCCTAACTAAAAGACTGATATTGAAAGCTATATGGGCACATATATGGCTAAGGCTAGTTTTTTGGGTGAAATTTTACCCACAAATGGGGAGAGAATGGACAAGCCCTAAAGAAA
>JBCCMT010000237.1:0-3786 GCA_039026195.1 Pseudomonadota bacterium
CCCTTTTCTTGGAAGGCTTGGTGGACAAGTCTAGACAAACCGCTCGCATACGTTTTTCTCGGCCTTATTGTCATTGGCCTTACCTTGAGTATGGCTGCAGGACCGGTGGCGGCAGGGCGGTTGGAAATTGACAACCCTTTCCACTTTGTGGAGCGGCAGTTTATTTTCCTGATCCCCGCCCTTACTCTCATGCTGGGGTTATCTTTTCTAACACTCATCCAAGTGCGGCGAGCGGGGGTCCTTCTTTGTGGGGGGGCTCTTCTTTTATTGATTCTAACGCGACTGATCGGGCCAGAGATTAATGGCGCGCATCGATGGCTCACCTTTTCTGGGTTTAGCCTTCAGCCATCGGAGTTTTTCAAACCTGGTTTCGTGATAACCGCCGCCTGGCTGTTGGCGGAAAGTGCCCGGGACGAAAAATTCCCGGGCGGGGTGATCAGCCTTGCTATTTTTGGCTTCGCAAGTTTGATTTTGCTGGTCCAGCCCGATTATGGGCAGCTGGTTTTGCTCACCGCCGTGTGGGGGGTGGTTTTTTTCATCGCAGGTTGGAATTGGTCATGGATCATGGGACTTGGCGCAGCGGTGACAGGCATTTTGGCCTTTGGGTATAACTTCACCTCCCACGTCAGGGATCGGATTGATCGGTTTTTGGCCCCCGAAACAGGAGACCGATACCAAGTGGATAAAGCGCTGGAGGCGATTTCCGGGGGCGGCTTATTGGGGCATGATCTGAACCACAGTGCCTCCGTTAAATATTCCGTGCCCGATGCCCATACGGATTTTATTTTTGCTGTGGCGGGGGAAGAGTTTGGGTTTGCCCTTTGCTTCCTCATCTTAGCTTTGTTTGCCACTATTATTTGGCGGTGTTTAGACCATGCAGGGCGCACCCAAAGCTTATTCATACGTTGCGCCATTGCGGGATTGTCCGCTCAGCTGGCGTTTCAAGCCATTGTGAATATTGGGGTGAGCCTGGCCGTACTCCCCGCAAAAGGGATGACCCTGCCGTTTATTTCCTATGGGGGGTCTTCCCTATTGGCCACAGGGATAACGGCTGGGTTCCTACTAGCGTTGACCCGGCAGCAGCATATCGTCAAACCATGACCAGCACCGGACCAAAGGGGTGGATCGCCTTGGCCGCAGGGGGGACAGGGGGGCATATGTTCCCGGCCCAGGCGGTTGCGCAAGAGCTGAAGCGCCGCGATTGGCGCATTCTCCTTCTCACTGATGCACGGGGGATGCGCTATGGGGACGGCTTTCCCGCCGATGAAATCATCACTTTAAGTGCGGCCAACCCTAACGTCCGAGGGCTTTCTGCAAAGGTCAGTATGGCAAGAGCCATGGCCACAGGGGTAAGGCAAGCGCGGCAAGCACTTAGGCGCTTGAAGCCGCGGATGGTGATAGGGTTTGGCGGCTACCCCTCCGCCCCCGGTCTATTCGCCGCGCGGAGTTTAGGCTTGCCTTACGGTGTGCATGAGCAAAATGCTGTCCTCGGCCGGGTGAACCGAAGGGCGGCCCCTCGTGCAAGATTTGTCGCCCATGGCTTCTCTCAGCTTGAGCGCTTACCCCCGATCAAAGGCCAACTGGTTCAAACCGGCAACCCCGTGCGAGATGAGGTAAGGGCGATCGCCGATAGGCCTTATCCCGCCATAGAAAAGGGCGGACCTCTGCATATTCTTATTTTTGGGGGGAGCCAGGGGGCCTCTCTTTTCGGTCGGGTTTTTGCCCCGGCGCTTGCAAGCTTTCCCAAGGACATGAAAGATCGTTTACGGATAACGCACCAAGTATCAGACGCGGACCACGCCCGTGTGGCGTCCATTTACGAAGCGGCGGGCCTGCATGTTGAACTTGCGCCTTTCTTTACCGACCTACCCGACCGCATGGCCAACGCCCATTTCGTGATTTCAAGGGCTGGGGCCTCAACGGTCAGCGAGTTGGCGGTGATTGGGCGTCCCAGCTTGCTCGTCCCCTTGGGAATTGCCATGGATGATCACCAGCGCGGCAATGCGGAAGTTTTGGTCAAGGCAGGGGCCGCAGACCTATTGCTTGAGGCCGATGCCACCCCGGAGCGGGCGACGGCCCTGCTTTTGCCGCGATTATCTAGTGAA
The DNA here is from genome assembly GCA_039026195.1 of Pseudomonadota bacterium. Classification (GTDB taxonomy): domain Bacteria; phylum Pseudomonadota; class Alphaproteobacteria; order Caulobacterales; family Parvularculaceae; genus Parvularcula. Next base: position 2,106 of record JBCCMT010000237.1, read on the forward strand.
GAGGACTTAGCGTTAAGGGCGGCGGCCGCTAAAGGGCAAGTGCCCATGGACGCGGCTGGGCGGCTTGCTAATGTGATGGAAACGAACTTGGTGTAAAGTAAGGGGGCGCGCCCTTACGATCATCAAAAAGAAGTAAGAAGAGTTATGATAAACCCGTCCTCTCAGCCAAAATCAATCAATATCCGCCTGCCTTTTCCCATTGGCCGCATTCATTTTGTCGGCATTGGGGGAATTGGCATGAGCGGTATTGCCGAGGTGATGCATAATCTTGGCTATGAGGTGCAGGGAAGTGATATTTCCGAAGGGCCAAATGTTGAGCGGCTGCGTCAAAAAGGGATCGAAATTTTTATCGGCCACCGGGCGCAAAATGTCGGGAATGTCAAAGCGGTGGTAGTCTCCACCGCTATTCGTCCGGGCAACCCTGAATTGGCCGCCGCCCGGGCGCAACATATCCCCGTGGTGAAGCGGGCTGATATGCTGGCAGAACTCATGCGCTTGAAATGGAATGTCTGTGTTGCAGGTACCCATGGGAAGACCACCACCACCTCCATGATTGGGACCTTGCTTGACGCTGGCCAGTTGGACCCCACCGTCATCAATGGCGGGGTCATTAACGCTTACGGCTCAAACGCAAGGCCGGGGGAGGGGGACTGGATGGTGGTAGAGGCGGACGAAAGTGACGGAACCTTTATCCGCTTACCCTCCACCGTGGGGGTGATCACCAACATCGACCCTGAGCATCTTGATCATTATGGGGATTTTTCCACGTTACGCAAAGCCTTTGATCAATTTGTTGAAACTATCCCTTTTTACGGCTTTGCAGCCGTATGTTTAGACCATCCAGAGGTGCAAGCCTTAGTGGGGCGGGTGACAGATCGACGGCTTGTGACCTATGGTTTTAATCCGCAAGCCGATGTTCGGGCGGAAAATATAGCCTATACGTCAACAGGGGTAGAGTTTGACGTTGTCTTCCGCCATAGCGCCGGCAGCCAGAAGCGAATTGAAAACATTCATCTCCCCATGCCTGGGGATCACAATGTCCTAAATGCATTGGCCGCCACCATTGTGGCCAGAGAAATTGGCGTGGCAGACGAAAATATCCGTACAGGGTTTGCTGCATTTAATGGCGTGAAGCGTCGGTTTACCGATGTGGGGACCTATAGGGGGATACGCATCATTGACGATTACGGCCATCACCCAGTGGAAATTTCTGCCTCTCTAAAGGCGGCGCGGAAAGTGACCACAGGCAAGGTGATTGCTGTGGTTCAGCCCCATCGCTATTCGCGGTTAGATACGCTGTTCGATGAATTTTGTGCGTGTTTTAATGATGCTGACCATGTGCTTGTAGGGGATGTTTATGCTGCGGGGGAGGTGCCCATCGAAGGGCGAGATAAAGCTGCATTGGCGGTGGGTATTTCCCGGCATGGTCATCGCGCCGTGGCCCCTCTCTCGGACTGGGCCAAATTATCTGAAGCGGTGCTTGATGTGGCGGAGGAAGGCGACTTGGTGATTTGTCTGGGGGCGGGGGATATTACAAAATATGCCGCTAGCTTAGGGCAAGATGCAGCTGCCAGATCAGGGGGAAGGGAATGAATTTTCATAGAACAATTCCGCCCTCGTCCTTCGAGGGCGCTATGCGCCACCTCAGGATGAGGGCTCATCAATCACTCCTCATCCTTAG
>JBCCMT010000238.1:0-3778 GCA_039026195.1 Pseudomonadota bacterium
GGTTCCGACGCTTGCCAAGCTTTCCAAAGTCGACTAGTTTCCGCGTCCGGTTTGGCCTTGCCACCGGCGGCGGACCAGTAGCTCAGCTGGATAGAGTACTTGACTACGAATCAAGGGGTCGGGAGTTCGAATCTTCCCGGGTGCGCCATTTTTACTTGCACTACCGCTTTATTATTAAGTGCCATCCTTCCAAAATTTTACCAAAAGACACTTTGGTCTATCTCACACGCACGTAATTGCTGTGATAAACATCTACCGCTCATCACAAGTCTGCATATTCATATAACCTTATAATTAAGGCCGCAAATCGTCTGGGTCTACCGCGCCGGGGAGTTGCCCCACACCGCCGATAAGCTGTTCAAGCACTGTCAACTCTTTCCCCCGGGTTCGCGTCACACGGTTGACCATATTAACGTCTTTCCCATCGGCCAGGGTATATCGGTCAACAGTTTTAACAATACCTTCTTCATCAAAGGAGAAGGCAATCACCTCACGCCGCATAATCTCTGTACGGTAGAATGCCCGCGTATTACTTGCGCTTGACATATAATACCAAACATCATCCGTCAAAACGGCGCGGGTGGAAGGCTCCCCATATCTTGCCAAAACAGATTCTTTTGTGTCGATCCCCGCAAGCGCCTCCAGCTCCGTCTCCCCACGCTCAATCACATAGCCGTGACGATCTCGCGTTGAAACACAGGCTGTCGCCACGAAGCTCGCTAAAAGAACACAGAAAAATCGCATAAAAAACCTCATCATAAGGGGGCCTTATAACATGTTTCAAAATTAGCTCTAGCGAAAGAGAATATCTAGCCTTAAATCTATTTATGTTTATGGCTTTCTTTTCCTTCTTTCGCCCCCTCGCGCGGCTTATTCCTGGTAATTACGCTGCTGAACCGAAGGAAGCGCAGCTTTTATATGAAAAATTGGTCATTCAATCTCGTCAGCCCCTATTTTACGAGAAATTGCATGTGCCAGATACGGTAGAGGGGCGATATGATGTTATCACATTGCATATGTTTGCCATTCTTCGGCGGTTGAAGGCGGGGCCTGAAAAGGCTGGTGATTTGGGCCAGGCCCTATTTAATACTATGTTGCAAGATATGGATGACAATTTACGCGAAATGGGGGTGGGGGACCTACGTGTGGGTAAAAAAATGCGAGAACTTGGAGAGATATTCTATGGGCGGGTGACCGCTTACGAAAAAGCGATGCCAGAGATGGCAGAGGGAGAGCTTCACCCGCTGGAAGAGGCCCTTGCGCGAAATTTCCGCCCCCTCACAAGCGAAGAAGACGGGGAGGGAGGCGAAGCGCCCGGCGTTGCCGCCTCCGCCTTGGCAGCTTATCTTCAGAAAACCATTACTCTTTTAGAGGCGCAAGATATTGCAGATATAGCCAAGGGGAGGATTTCTTTCCCCGATATTTCCTCATAGCCGTTGGTAGCCATGACTTATATTATGCCTCTCTTTCATATGACCCGAGATACAGAATTTTTCCTATGACCAAGTCTTGTTATTCGCCCTCTTTAGACCTTGCCAAACTTTCTGACGTACCAACTTCGGCTTCTTTCAACGTGACTGAGAAAGAGCATGAAAGCTTGTCAACCACGCTCAATGTGCTTGGCGTAAAAACGATAAAGGGGACGGCGGAGGTTGTGCGCCATGGTCGAGAGGTGACCGTGACGGGGGAGGTGTCGGCGCAATTGGTCCGCGAATGCGTGGCGTCCCTAGAACCCATGGAGGAAGATATTCATGTGAAGTTTACCTTACAATATTGGTCTGTACAAAGCTTAGAAGACTATCCCGAGGAAATGGAAGCTGACCTTGATGCCCCGGACCCTTTAGTGGGGGATACGCTCCACATGGATGATGTGTTTATTGAGCAATTGGTTTTGGCCATGCAGCCTTACCCCCGTAAAGAGGGGGCCGAACCCGTTAAGGACCCGGGCGCCAATGCGAGTATCTCACCATTTTCTGTCTTAAAAACACTGAAGTCGGATGATTCGTCTTAACCGCCGCGCATCCTAAATGAAGAATAGTCTGAAACTCCATCTCTTAGCTTATAGGAAAGTCTTAATATGATTTCACGTCGCATGACGATGGGGGGAAGTCTCTTTGCTTTTGCCGCCCTGACGGTCAGTTGCAGTGATCTGCCCTCCACAGAGCAGGAAGAGCAAAAACAGATTGAGGAGACGACATCACAACCGCCGATGATGAAGCTGACGGAGGCATCTGAAAACAACATGAAAAACATCATTACAGAGAATTATCAAGGCCCCTTTGGCGGTGTTCCGCAATTTGATAAGGTGGCGCTAGAGGATTTTGAGCCGGGCGTGAAAGCAGCCATTGCTGAGGGGTTGGCTGAGATTGACGCTATCGCGGAGAATGAAGCGCCGGCAACGTTTGAGAATACCATTGTGGCCCTTGAACGCCAAGGCAAAGCCCTTTCTCGGGCCAGCACCTATTATTATCTATGGTCTAACAATCTATCCTCCCCAGAATTTCAAGAAATTGAGTCTAAGATTGACCCGCTTTACGCAGAATATCGCAGTCAGATTATTCAAAATGAAAAGCTGTTTAAGCGGATAGAGACGGTTTGGAACGACAAAGATGCCCTTAACGAGTTGGGTGAAGAGGAACAGCGCCTGACATGGGATTATTATACAGATTATGTTCGGGCTGGAGCGGCGTTGAGCACAGAAACCAAAGAGAGAATTGGGGACATCAACGAAGATTTGTCTAAACTCTATACACAGTTTAGCCAAAATCTTCTTCATGATGAGGAATCTTACGTCACCTGGCTAAAAGAGGAGCAGCTTTCAGGGTTGCCGGAAAATCTAAAGGAAGCTGCTGCCAGCGCGGCAACAGAGCGGGGCAGGTCAGGGGAATATGCGATCCTGAACACACGCTCCTCCATGGAGCCGTTCTTGACCTATGCTGATGATCGTGCTTTGCGGGAGCAAGTATGGCGAACCTATTATAACCGAGGTGATAATGGGGACGAGACGGATAATAACGCCATCATCTCAGATATATTGCGGCTAAGGAACGAGCGCAGTCGGTTGCAAGGCTATGACAATTTTGCCGCCCGGGCCATTGAAAAGCAGGTGGCCAAAACACCAGCGCAAGCCATGGATTTAATGCAGCGTGTGTGGCCCGCCGCCATTGCCCGGGTAGAGGAAGAGGTGGCGGACATGCAAGCGGTGGCTGACCGGGAGGGGGCAAACATCACCATTGCCCCATGGGACTATCGCTATTACGCAGAGAAAGTTCGCCAAGAAACTTATGATCTTGATACGAATGAAGTGAAGCAATATTTGCAACTCTCCCATCTTGTGGACGGCATGTTCTGGATGGCAAAAGAGCTTTACGATTTTAATTTTCAAGATGTTACTGATCAGGTGCCGGTTTTCCATGAGGATGTGCGTGTTTGGGAAGTAACCCGCGAGGGCGATCACCAAGGGCTCTTCTATTTTGACCCTTACGCGCGGCCTGGAAAACGCTCTGGGGCGTGGATGACCTCTTATCGAACCCAAGACAAACTTGATGGAGCAACCCCCGTAATCGTCTCAAACAATTCAAATTTTATCAAAGGCGCGGAGGGGGAGCCAACGCTGATCTCTTGGGACGATGCAACGACCCTTCTCCATGAGTTTGGTCATGCGGTACACGGACTCCTTTCTGATGTGACCTATCCCTCTTTGTCCGGAACGGCCGTGCCGCGGGATTATGTGGAGTTTCCAAGCCAAGTCCATGAAAATTGGTTGATGACATCAGAA
>JBCCMT010000239.1:0-3776 GCA_039026195.1 Pseudomonadota bacterium
GTTTTTTTAGTGCATAATCATTCTAAGCGGCATATAGTCATATATTCAGTGGGAGGATTTGTATACAAATCTACTGTAATGGTTGATTTAGATGGAACAAAAACAGAATTAGCTCCTACAGTGAGAACTTTTACAATGGAAGGTTATAAATACATATTTGACTTTGAGAATGATCGTATAGAAAGCGAAATCATCGTACATTAGGTTTTATTTTGTAAGTAATTTAGTTCTTATTTCAATCTCCTTACTTACCGCTTCTATAACAGGCGTTCACGGCACGCTAGGGCACAGAAGGTCACCTCATGAGCGGCGACGCGGGTCCTCGCCGCCACCTCCGGGATCATCAATACCGCCCATGGCTTTTTGAGTAATCGCCTGCCCTTCCTAAAAACCGGTACCCACTTTTTGGGCACGCTTTGTGAAGACAAAGGCCAATGCTTCTTCAGCCTAGCTGTCCTGATACTGCCTCCAGGATGACACACCATTTCTCAACTGGCTGACTTTGAATGTGGCGGGGGCCCAAGTGGTCTTCCCGTCGGGTTTCACCAACCACCAGGTCATAGAAGGCTCATCGTCAAAAGAAAATTGCATCATGCCCGCATTTGGCCCAATCGTATAGGGCGGTGTACGCAGACGGATTTCTGGCTCACGTTTTAACCAACTATGGGATTGGCGACTGGAAATCGGTGAGCTGACCAAATCAAAGAGGTCATAACCGCCCTGTTCTGACCAAGGAATACAGTTAAACTCACCGATATGGGTGTCACCAGAAATAAGGATAACCCCTTCTATATTCTCATCCCGAATGAAATTGAAAATCTCATTCCGTTCGGTCAGGCATGATGACCAGGCATCCCCGCCGGGTCCTTTGTTTTTAGACCAACCACTCCCGCAAGCCAGTATTTTAAAGACACCGCGGCTATCCTTTAGGGTTTGCTTTAGCCAAGCAAGTTGCGCCTTCCCTAGAAAGGTTTTGCCGGGTCTGTCCTCTTCTGCATTCGGGTCGCGATAATAGCGCCCATCGGTAAAAATGAAATCCACCGCCCCATAGCTATAGGCAAAGAAAACACCCGGGGTGCCCGGCAAACCATAGGCCGGGTTCAGCCAATATTTTTGAAACGCCGCAAGGGCGTTTTGTTTGATGGGGTTGGTCCGATCATGGTCATTCAGTCCAAAGTCATGGTCATCCCAAATGGCCAATTGTGGGATATTGCGGGCCACATCTTGGTACGCAGCAACATCCCGTTGGCGTTGATATTCAAAGTCGAGAACAAAAGGCTCGAAGGCATCGCAATAGATGTTATCGCCCAGATTTAAAAACAGATCAGGCCGATGTTCTGAAACTGCATTCCAAATGGGTTGGATGGGGTCATAGGCATAGTTCGCACATGACCCATATCCAACACGAAAATCTTGGGCGCGGCCGGTCCTCGGCGCCGTTCGAAAACGCCCGAGGGCAATATCTTCTCGATCCTGCGCGCGGCCCTCAACCAATAAGCGATACCAATATTCCGTATCAGGTTTTAAGTCTGAAAGCTGTGGGCGCACGACATACCCATCTTCTGGGCGAGCACGGACGGGTTGCGCTTGCTGCGCATTGTTCAATAGTCGGTTATCGGCATATTCCACCACCACGTCAAAGGCACCGCTGGCCACCCCCCAAAGGCTAATGGAGGTTTCTGTAGGGGGCCCCAGCATGGGCCCAAGTAAAAGACGCGGATTTCCCGTGGTTGAGGCGGCAAAGGCCCGAAGCTCTGGTGCAAAGGCCGCCCCGGCCACAGCTGCTTTTATCAAGGCTCGTTTCGTTAGCTGAGATTGAATGTTTGACATCGTCGTGCCCTTCCGAAGGTTTTAGCCCTCTTCTACCCATGCACTATGACAGGGCGATGTCAGATATGCTGGTTTAGGGCTTGACGCCCCGATTTTTATCCATTATTCCATGGAACAATGGATAAAGAAGCCACCCTCACTGCCCTCTCCGCCCTCGCCCATGAAGGTCGCTTTGACCTCATTCGACACCTTATCCACGCAGGGCCCGCGGGCCTCGTGGTAAGTGACCTTGCCACATTAAGTGATGCTCAGATGACCACCACCTCAGCGCAATTGTCGACCCTCGCGCAAGCAAATTTAGTGCGTACAGAGAGAAAAGGCCGGACCATTCGATATCGCGCGGACTATAAAACGCTTCGTGAGATGATCATCACATTAATGGCGGATTGCTGCCAAGGGCAATCTGAGGTGGTCGACCCTATCATTGACACTTTTACCTCCCCCTCCTGCTGCCCTTCGAAAGGAAAAACACCATGAAACGCTTGCATATGCATATTAAAGTTCAAGATCTAGCTCAATCCGTCACCTTCTATAAAACCCTGTTTGATGCAGAGCCGACGGTGATCAAGCCGGATTACGCCAAATGGATGCTTGAAGATCCAGCTGTTAATTTTGCGCTGTCTACGAATAATTGCTGTGAAAGGGGAGGGATCAGCCATGTGGGGATCCAAACCGACACAAAAGATGATCTAGATATCATCACAGACCGTTTAAAAGCGGCAGGTAAATCTATCTTTGAAGAAGAGGCGACAACTTGTTGTTATGCCGTTTCTGATAAGACCTGGGTCGAAGACCCAACAGGGGTAAAATGGGAAACATTTGTATCGCACACCCCCTCATCGACCTATTACGGGGCTTCCGGTGCGAAATAAGAGCATTGATACATAGACTAAGTAGGCAGTCTCTGCCTTTTTGGGGCTACCAACGCTCCCCCTCCGCTTAAGCCGCCACATCCTGCATCTCATATAGCGCACGATATCGGCCTTGATCTACGCGGATAAGCTCTTGATGGTGCCCCTGCTCCACAATGCGGCCTCGGTCAAAGACCAAAATACGATCCACATCCTTCACCGTCGACAGTCTGTGTGCCACAATAATAGTGGTCCGCCCCTTCATGAGCTCCTTCATGGCACTTTGGATCAGGCGCTCCGTAATAGTATCAAGGCTGGAGGTTGCTTCATCAAAAATCACAATAGGCGCATCGGCGATGAAGGCCCTTGCGATGGCCACCCGCTGACGTTCGCCCCCGGATAATTTGACCCCCCGCTCACCAACCAAGGTGTCATACCCTAGGGGGAGACGGTCAATAAACTCAGTCGCCCGTGCCCGGCGCGCCGCTTCCCGAATCTCCTCCTCACTTGCCTCCGGCCTGGCGTAAGCGATATTCTCAAAAAGGCTTCGGTGAAAAAGAAGGGGGTCTTGCGGTACCAAGGCTACAGACGCCCTTAAACTGGCTTGGCTGACAGCATCAATATGCTGACCATCGATCAAAATGCTGCCTTTGTCTACATCATAGAGCCGTTGAATAAGCTTCACAAAAGTAGATTTTCCGGACCCTGAGGGGCCCACAAGCCCTACTCGCTCCCCAGGCTGAATGGTCAGATTAAAGTCATCGTAAAGTGGTTTCCCCCCTGTTTCATATCCAAAGGTGACATTCTGGAATTCTATCTTCCCTTCTCTTCGATGGAGCGAAGGCGCCTCCGCCTGGTCGGCCACCTGAAGGGGGCGCGCATGAATATCAACCACATCGGAAAATTCGCTTGTGGCCCGTTGCAGCTGCCGAATATGATCCCCAACCTGCCGCAAATAACCGCCCAATTGACTGTTCAAGGTCAACATAAAGACAATATCACCCGCGGTGGGGTGGCCCCGGGAGGCCAAACCCAAAAACAAAAAAAATTTTTTGAAAAACAAGATACCCCCGAAAAAAAAAAGCCACAAAAAGA
>JBCCMT010000240.1:0-3737 GCA_039026195.1 Pseudomonadota bacterium
CCTCACCCTCTCCCTCACTCTCGTCCTATCCAGGTTCATAGCTGTACAGTAATTTACAGTCACCTGTCATACAAATGTTTCTTTTTTTCCTCAGACCTCAAGGCTGTATTTTGATTTTACTGTTCTACTTTCACTTGTCAATTTGGTGGACAAAAATATTGGACATTCAGTTTTTTCAACTTTGAGAAGTCAGAGCTTAAAATCCCTCCGCCCTACAACAGCATAACAAGTAGTAGTAGCAGCAGCAGCAGCAGCAGCAGCAGCAGCCCGGGCCGATATGGAAGAAGACGCCATTTTATTTGCAAGCTTGGCCCCGTTGGAGGCTGATACCCTACGGGACCCGGACCGTTGGTTCACAGAGCGAAAATTGCTCGCCCGGTGGGCCTTGAAAAATGGCCGGTTCGCAGATGCCTATACCCTCTCTGCCTTTTCTGGATTAGAAAAGGGGGCGGACTTTGCCGAAGCAGAGTTTATGGCAGGGTGGATCGCCCTCCGCTTTCTTCGGGATCCAGAGCGGGCCAAAGCGCATTTTACGTTTCTAGGCACTGGGGTGAACTCCCCCATCAGCCTCTCCCGCGGTGAATATTGGCTAGGGCGTGCGTGGGCAGCGGGGGGGGACCCTGAACGGGCATCTTATCATTATCGGGTGGCGGCGGAATATCCTTACGCCTATTATGGTCAGCTCGCCTTGCATGAGCTTGGCTCCAGCGCCCCGAAAGCGCAATTTCCTGATCCTCTGCAGGCAGATGAGATGGCCTTAGAGGTGTTTAATGCCCGCCCTATGGTTCATGCGATGCATATTCTCTCTGAGCTTGGGGAAGATCGGCATTTCGACCGCTTTGCCCGCGCCCTTGATGATCAATTGGAAAGCCCGGGTGAAGTGGTGGCCTATGATCGTCTTGTGCAAAGCGAGCGCAAACCCTATCTGGCGGTCCGGGCCAGCAAAGTGGCTCGGAACAAGGGCGCGGATGTCCCATCTGTCGTCTATCCGTTATATCCGGTCCCCGACCAAGCGAAAGGTTTTGTGGAAGAGGCGCTAATCCTCGGTCTTTCCCGCCAAGAGTCTGAATTTAACCCCCGCGCCTTCTCTCGGGCCAAGGCCCGCGGGTTGATGCAACTTTTAGCCTCCACAGCGAAAATTACAGCGCGTAAGGAGGGGTTTCCCTATTCCACCCCCCGCCTTATGGACGACCCTGCCTATAACTTAGTTCTCGGCGCGGCGCATTTGAGCCATTTGCTAGAACGGTTTGACGGCTCCTACATCATGGTGCTGGCCGCCTATAATGCAGGACCTCACCGGGTGGATGGTTGGATAAAAACCTATGGGGACCCCAGAGACAAGGAGGTGGACCCCATTGATTGGGTTGAGTTGATCCCCTTTTCTGAAACCCGAAATTATGTGATGCGCGTTTTGGAGAATACGCAAGTCTACCGCTCTCGCTTATCAGGTGTTCCCTTAGGGGAAGGGCTTGCAGCTGATATTGCGCGGGGGACGGATGATGGCTTTGCCAAGGGGCAATTCCCCCCTGCGCCGGCGCTGTGGCAGGTGTCCCTCACCACGCCCTCCGTCGCCCCTTCTGCCCAGCCGCATGAATTTCTTCCCTTGGCGGTCACCAAATATCCTGAGCTCAAGCTCAATATTCTGCCCGAAGAGATGGCCGCCCCTCAAAACGCAGAATAATCAGCCTGCCTTTTCCCATCGTCCTTGGGGGGATTGTTTCCAATAGGTGGCCTCTAGGCCTTGGGCCTTCACCGCTTTCCACACCTTACGAGCGGGCTCCGCCCGTTTTGCGTCAAACAAATAAACAATCCGCACAAGATGAGAAATATCTTCAAGCGGCAGATCAGCCCCTTCCACCACAAATAAAATCTCGCGGGTTCGCGGTAAGTCGTCCCCCATGGTCAACCATATGGGGTGAGCCTCATGGGGGTCGCCCCGCCCGTGGGGGAGGAAGCTTTCATCGTGATAGGTCCATAAATGGGCGTCAATATCCTCTAACGCCGCTTCATTTCTCACCTTCACGATAGCTTGCCACCCCCGCGCGAGCCCGCGTTCCAGCAAGCTGGGCAACACCTCTGGTAAGGGCGATCTTTCCAAATGATAAAACAGGACTTCTGTCATAGCTTCCGCTATAGCCCTTCCCATGAGCAGTGACGACCCCTTAATCATTTGGGCCATTTCCGATGGCCGCCGCGGCATGGAAAATCAGGTGCTTGGCCTTGCAGAGGCGATCGCGCGGCAAACACCCGCTCAGATTTTCACCAAGCGCGTGGCGATTTCTGCCCCCTTTGACAAGCTACCCCGCGCCCTGTGGGGGGACCCTTTTCAACGGCTTGCCCCCTCATCGGACCGGCTTGATATGCTCCCGCATGGGACGGGTCCTGATCTTTGGATTGCGTGTGGACGGCGGACGGTCCCCCTGACCATGGCGGTTAAAAAAATGTCAGTAGCCCCCCGCCCCTTTACCATTCAAACCCAAGACCCAAAGGCAGATGATGAGGCTTTTGATCTGATTATCCCTCCCCTCCACGATATACTCCGGGGGCCGAATATCATTCCCATGGTGGGCGCGCCGAACCGGCTGACCGCCCAAAAGCTAGAACAAGATGCCGCTGAATTGGAGAGGGCCTTGCCCCCCCTTCCACCAGAAAAAGTGGCTGTTCTGTTGGGGGGCGACAGCAAAGACTTTCGCCTGACCGATGATTGCCTTTCTTCAATGATCGAAAAATGCCGCTTACTGCTTAAGTCTGGAAAAGGGCTGCTGATCAGCCCCTCCCGGAGAACAGGCGAGAAGGTTGTCGCCACCCTCCGCGAACAGCTTTCCCATGACGCGATATGGATATGGGATGGCCACCCTATTGGCAGCTTAGAAAACCCTTATTTTGGCATTTTAGGAGTGGCGTCGCGGGTTTTAGTGACCGAAGAATCCACCAATATGATCAGCGATGCGGCCTTTACCGGCAAGCCCATCCATCTCCTCCCCCTCAAAGGGGGCGCTGCAAAATGGACCCGCTTTCAAGATCAGTTGACGCAAAAAGGGATTTTACGCCCCACAGCGGATATCGATGAAGTTTGGTCTTATACACCTTTGCGGGAAACAGATCGCGTTGCCAAGGATATCCTGGAGCGATATTTTCATCAGCTAGCTGAATTGTGAACTATCTTCCTTACCCTGAGGGTGGCATCTCGAAGGGCAAGGAAGTACTCAAGCAGATCGAACTTTGCTTAGAAATAAATTCATTCAGAACACTCAACAGGGCGAGACGGATCAAAACCTGATAGGATGTATAAATCTATGGTTCGCTCCGGTCGGCCATGTCGGCTTGCCTTTAAATCAACGAAGCTTGTGCCAACTGATTTGATGTCCGTAAACTTATTATATAAGCATAAGTCTTGCACTTGCGTTGCCAGTAAATACTGCTTTCCTTGTTCATAGATAAAGGGAAACTCATATTCATAAGTGTTATCGGGTCGTCCGTTTAAATCGTAAACCATGATTTGAGGCAGCTCTTGTTGCCATTCCCACACCATATGGGCGGCAATTTCCCGCTCATCAAATAGGATCGCGTCCGCTTTCTCAACCTGGGCGGTGCCTAAGATTTGTGCCGCTTGCACATCCCACCCCCGTAATCGCTTCACAGAATTGGATAGGTTCAAACTGTCCGCCACCACAAAGTTTAACAACACCACGGTGAACAACAGCCCAACCGATGAATGCAACCCTAAGGAGGCGGGC
>JBCCMT010000241.1:0-3735 GCA_039026195.1 Pseudomonadota bacterium
CGATTAACTGATGAAGCCATGGCGCTTTCTTTTATGGGGGGTGAGCGGCTTATCCGTGTGCGCGCCAGTGGGGAGGCGACGAGCAAAGCCGTCAAACTCTTCCTCGACCAGCTTCAAAAAAATAGTCTGACGCCCAATGCCCTCACCCTGATCGAGGCTGGTGATTTAAAGAAAACCAACAGCCTGCGGAAGGCGTGCGAGGCATCTTCTCTCGCGGTGACCCTGCCCTGCTATGCAGAGGGCGACAAAGATCGGACCCAATTTATTCAAGATCAGGTACAAACAGAAGCCCTTGGCATTGAAAATGACGCCTTGATGGCGTTGAGGGAACGGCTAGGCGAAGACAGAGGCATCACAAAGGCTGAGATTGAAAAACTTATTCTGTATAAGGGGCCCAAATCCCTTCGAGAAGATGGTGATAACCAGATTAGCCTTGCGGATGTGAAGGCCTGTCTCACCGATAGCGCAAGCGATGTCACCTTTGACGTGATTGACTGTGCCTTGCGCGGGCAACTTTCCGAACTCTCAGAAGGATTATACCGTGCCCATATGGCCGGGGTTTCCCCCATCGCGATTTTACGCATTTTGCAAGGAAAGCTCTTACGATTGGTGGCAGCGCAACAGTATGTGCGCCAAGGGGATACCACCACCGCGGCCATGAAAAAACTCCGCCCCCCTGTCTTTTTTGGGGAGCAAAAATCCTTTGAGATGCAGCTTCGAAAATGGCCATTACCAGCGTTGGAACACGCCATCGGCGATATTTTTGAGGCTGATCTAGCTGCAAAAAGAACAGGTCATCCGCAGACAGAGGTGATAGAGCGCTGCTTGCTGCGATTATGCGCGACAGCTGCACGGCGGGGGTAACTAGCAGTCAACCTTGATTAAGGGCAAAGAAATATAATCTTAGGATAGAAAAGAAAGCAAATATTGCTTCCTTTCCTCATTAATTCCCTACGCTGCGGAATCCGTAATCGACTCTAGCGTCCGCTCTACGCGTTCGACATTAAAGCATTCGATCACATCGCCTGCTTTTAGATCGTCATAATTGGCAAAGCTCATGCCGCATTCTTGACCGGCAGGAACCTCATTCACATCGTCCTTAAACCGCTTTAGCTGGGAGAGCTCCCCTTCATGGATCACTACATCATCCCGAAGCAGACGAACCTTTGCCCCGCGTTTCACCTGACCTTCACTCACGCGGCAGCCAGCCACTTTGCCAAGCTTGGAGATATTAAAGACCTCCAACACTTCTGCATTGCCAAGAAATGTTTCGCGCAATTCAGGGTCAAGCATCCCCGTCAGCGTGCCTTTGATATCGTCAATCAAATCATAGATGATCGAATAATAACGCACCTCCACGCCGGACCGGTCCGCCTCATCTCGGGCTTGTTTATTGGCCCGCACATTAAAACCGATCACAGGCGCCTGGCTTGCCTCTGCTAAGATAATATCGCTTTCGGAAATCGCCCCCACCCCGGTATGGAGTACACGGACACGAACCTCTTTATTCGACATTTTCGTCAAGGCCCCCACAATAGCTTCGACGGAGCCTTGAACGTCCCCTTTGATGACCAGGGGCAGATCCTTAATCTCTGCGTCCTGTAATTGGGCCATCATTTGCTCTAACGATGTGCCAGAGGTGGCCGCATTTGCTTTTTCTCGCTTCGTGCGCTGACGATATTCAGAAACCTCCCGCGCGCGGGCCTCACTGGCCACCACCGCAAAGCTGTCACCGGGTTCGGGCACACCATTTAGGCCTAAAATCTCCACCGGCTGCGACGGCCCAGCAGTTTTCACGGTTTTTCCTTTGTCATCCACCAGCGCCCGGACCTTGCCCCACTCTGCGCCGGCCACCATGATATCACCACGCTTCAATGTGCCGCCTTGGACAAGCATGGTACAAACAGAGCCGCGGCCTTTATCAAGCTTCGCCTCCACCACGGTGCCAAAGGGCTGACGGTCAGTGTCAGCTTTCAGCTCCAGCAATTCAGATTGAAGCTGGATCGCCTCCAGCAGGCCATCAAGGTTCAACTTCTTCAGGGCAGAAACTTCTACATCTTGAATTTCGCCGCCCATACTTTCCACTTGCACCTCATGCTGCAAGAGGTCCGTTTTCACCCGGGTGGGGTCAACACCTGGCTTATCAATTTTGTTGATGGCCACAATCATCGGTACACCCGCCGCCTTGGCGTGATTAATGGACTCGATGGTCTGGGGCATCACCCCATCATCGGCGGCCACCACAATAATCACCAGATCTGTCACGGTCGCGCCGCGGGCCCGCATAGCGGTAAAAGCCGCGTGGCCGGGGGTGTCAAGAAAAGTGATCATGCCCCCATCAGGGCCCTTCACTTGATAGGCACCAATATGCTGGGTAATACCGCCCGCCTCCCCATCGGCCACATTGGCAGACCGCAAGGCATCTAAGAGGGAGGTTTTCCCATGGTCCACATGGCCCATAATGGTCACCACGGGGGAGCGGGTGACCATATTGGCATCCTCCGCATCCGGTTCAATCAAGCCTTCTTCCACATCGGCTTCGGACACGCGTTTGACGGTATGGCCAAGGTCTTCAACGATGAGTTGAGCGGTGTCCGCGTCTAAGGTGGCGTTCCCGGTGACCATTTGGCCTTGTTTCATCAGCTCCCGGATCAACTCTGTGGAGCGCATGGCCATACGCTGGGCCAGCTCTTGCACGGTGATGATTTCAGGAATGACCACTTCACGGGACTGTTTGTTGGTGTCCGTTTGCCGTTTCGCGCGGTTCGCCTTTTCTTTTTCGCGCGCCCGCCGCACAGAGGCAAGGGACCGCTGCCGCTCGTCATCTTCTAACGCTTTGGCAATGGTCAGGCGGCCCGTTCTGCGTTTCGGGGCCTCTTTATTTTTGGGCTCATTACTAGGGGTATTAAAGCCGCTCCGCTTTTGTTTAATTCGGCCCCCAAGAGCTGAAAGGGGATTGTCCTCATCCTTTTCAAACCCGGGATTTTCTTTTTTGACCGCACTTTGCAGGCCAGAGGCTTTTGCTTCCTGGCGGCGTTTGCGCTCTATCTCTTCAGCTTCAAGGGCTTTTTGAGCCTCTTGTTCAGCTTTTTTGCGGGCCTCCGCCTCGGCAACCCGGCGTTTTTCTTCCTCTTGCTGTTCTTTTCGAGCAGCTTCTAATTTTTCGCGTTCCTGGGCGGCGCGACGTTCACGGTCAGCGCGTTCTGCCTCTTCTTTGATTTTACGCTCTTCGGCCTGTTTTTTCGCGGCCATCAACACCGCAGCGCGCTTTTTTTGCTCCGCATCGGAAAGTTGGCGGAGGACTTTGCCCTTGCCTTTTGCATCGGCGGCAGGTTTTTTCACAGCCGCCTTTTTCGCTGGCGCTTTCGGGGCGACGGCGTCTTTGCCCTCTTTCGCTACTGGTTTGCTGCCCGCTTCACCGGGGGCCCGAACGCGCCGCTTTTTCTCCACCACCACTGTTTTTGTGCGGCCATGGGGGAAGCTTTGCTTCACCGCGCCCGTCTCCGTCTTGCGGAGGGTCAGCGGTTTGCGTTCGCTTTTTTTCGTCTCTTGCGTATCTTCGCTCATATATCTCCAAGGGCGCCTGGGGCCCGTTCACAATCTGTAGATCGTCGTTACTGATCTTTTCGTCTCTTTAAACTCTTATGGCCGCATTTTTTCGACTGTAAAATGCTTATATCACACTTCCCTCGTGGTGAGGATGTGTGCATACCCCCCAAGGCCGCTGGGGTCCAC
>JBCCMT010000242.1:0-3732 GCA_039026195.1 Pseudomonadota bacterium
GACATCTGGAAGTAGCAGTTGGAGGGACGTAATAGGTGGAATATTTGTAACAATCAAACTTCCACGGCCGCGCGCTCTTCACGAAGCTCTTTATCCGTGGAAGAATTGCTGGGGAAGTAAGCCCTTTTTGTCATCCCGGAATGCCAACGGCATATCCGGGATCCATAATAGAAGATGGAAGGTCTGCTCGTAAAAAGCTAACCTTAACGAGCTTATGGGTCCCGGTCCCCGGTTCAAGCCCGGGGCGTGCTTTGCTTCGCAAAACCGGGATGACAACTTCATAACCTCTCAGCAATATTCGCAAATTTAATCCTTAAACAGAATACCTTCCGGCGGCTCTTGCAGCCGCTGGTCGAGATACCCACTGGCCATGGTCATCAATTCTTTCTCATGGTTGGAAAAGAAATGGTCCGCCCCCTCGATGGTTTCAAAGCCAATGCGGCGCCCTTTCTGGGTGCGGGTCTTTGACATCACATCTTTGGTGAGTTCCGGCGGGCAAATCTTATCGCCCGTGCCGTGGATGACGATACCGGAGGAGGGGCAGGGCGCCAGGAACGAAAAGTCAAACAAATTCGCCGCGGCGGAGACGGAGATAAAGCCCACAATTTCCGGTCGCCGCATCAATAGCTGCATCCCCACATAGGCGCCAAAGCTAAAGCCCGCGACCCAGGCGAAGGGCGCTGCGGGGTTCATGCTTTGCAAATAATCAAGGGCGGTGGCGGCGTCGGAAAGCTCCCCATGCCCCATGTCATACTCGCCTTCAGATTTCCCCACGCCGCGAAAATTAAAGCGCATGGTGGCAAAACCCCGGCGCGCAAACATGTGATACATCTCATAGGTGAGTTTATCATTCATGGTGCCGCCAAATTGTGGGTGGGGGTGCAAAATCATCGCGATGGGGGCATTTTCTTCTTTACCCCGTTGATAGCGCCCCTCAAGGCGGCCTTCCGGTCCGGGGAAAATAATCTCAGGCATTCAGCGATCCAATACTAACAACATAACCCTATTTGCATGGCCCCAAACGCCGCATGAAATAAAGTTGACCAATGTGGTCGGGTTTCCTATATCCCTCATAAGAGTGATGCAAACGGGGGCTATACCACGTTTTTTCACTTTTACTAGAACATCAAGGGTGACACTTACTTACTTGCGTAAAGGTGCATGTAATGAAATTAACAGCAAGAGCAAGAAGCGCGGTGACGGCGCTGGTGGATTTGGCGGCCTTTGGCGCCGAAGATCCCGTGCCCTTGTCAGATATTGCCCTGCGTCAAAACCTCTCGGTGGCGTTTTTAGAGCAGATTTTTGGCAAGCTTCGTCGGGCGGGCCTGGTGGAAAGCCGTCGCGGCGTGGGCGGCGGTTATGTGCTGGCCCACCAGGCGGATGTGATTTCCGTGGCCCAAGTGGTGGAGGCAATGGAGGAAGAAATCCGCTCCACCGCCTGTCAGCCAGGGGCGGGGCTTGGCTGCCGCGGCACCTCTGCGAAATGCCTTACCCATGGGCTGTGGGCAGAGCTTGATGAGAAGATTGACAGCTTTTTAAGCGGTGTGACCTTGGGCGATGTTGCCAAAGGTGCGAAGATGTCTGTGACATCACAAGATGAGAAGGCGGTGGCAAATGCCTGATCGTCTGTATCTTGACCATAATGCGACCAGTCCTTTGCGCCCCCAAGTGCGGGACGCGATGTTAGAGGTGATGGAGGGGGCGCATAACCCCTCTTCCGTCCATGGCGAAGGGCGGGCGGCGAAGCGTTTGCTTGAGATCTCTCGCCAAACCCTTGAGGACGCGGTGGGCGCCCCGAAAGAGGGTGTGATCTTTACCAGCGGCGGGACGGAGGCGGATAATCTGGCCTTGAATGGCATGGTCCACGGGCCATCAAACATCCGCCACCTGATGGTTTCCGCGATTGAGCATGACGCCGTGCGCGTACCGGTGGAGGCGTTGCAGGCCCAAGGTGTCACACGAGAGGTGGTGCCCGTGACCCCTGATGGCGTCATTGACATCGCTTGGCTTGAAAAGCGGCTCTTCACCTATGATGCGTCAACTGAGGGAGCCTTCCTCCTCTGTGTAATGCTGGCCAATAATGAAACCGGGGTCATCCAACCGATTGAGCAGCTGGGGCCGATGGTTTGGCCCAAGGGCGGCTATCTTTTTGTGGATGCGGTGCAAGGTTTTGGCAAACTGCCCCTCGATTTTAATCAGTCTGGGGCGGACCTCATGGCCTTAGGTGCCCATAAGGTGGGCGGGCCCATCGGTGTGGGCGCACTGCTCACCAAGCCTGGCCTTCCCGTTACGCCGCAACTACGGGGCGGGGGGCAGGAGCTGTATCGCCGGGCGGGCACGGAGAATTTACCCGCTATTGTGGGCTTTGCCAAAATGGCTGAGGTCGCTCGGCCTGAGGAATATGCCGCCTTGGTAGACTGGCGTGATGCGCTTGAGGCTGGCCTGCCGCCCCACGTGACCATTTGGGGGAAAGACGCGCCGCGGCTTGGCAACACCAGCTGTTTCTCCGCCCCCGGCTTTTCCGCCGAAACCCAAGTCATGGTGATGGATTTGGCGGGCATGGCCATCTCGGCGGGCTCTGCCTGTTCCTCCGGCAAGGTGCGGCAATCCACGGTCTTGCAGGCCATGGACGCGAGTGAGGAAGACGCGAAAAGCGCCATCCGCATCTCCTTTGGCTGGGATACCCCGAAAGAGGCCCCGGCGAGATTTTTACAAAGCTGGACCAAAGAATTTGAACGAATTGCGGCCCAAAACGCCGCCTAAGGATGATAGAGAATGAGTGACGTTAAAGAGAGCATTGATCGGCAAACCGTCGCCACGGTGAAGGAGCTTGAAACCTATAAGCATGGCTTTGTCACGGATATTGAAAGCGTGAAAGCGCCGAAGGGCTTATCGGAAGACACCGTGCGCTTTATCTCGGCGAAGAAAGAAGAGCCCGAGTGGATGCTCGACTGGCGGCTGGAGGCCTTTGCCCGCTGGCAAAAAATGGAAGAGCCCGACTGGCAAAAGGTGAACTATCCGCCCATTGATTATCAAGATCATTATTACTACGCCGAGCCAAAAACTGGCGCGAAATATGAGAGTATTGATGATGTGCCGCCTGAAATCCTCGCGGATTTTGAAAAGCTGGGCATTCCTTTGCGCGAAGCTGAAGTGCTGCTCGGGGTGGAAGGTGCGGCTGGCAGCGCAGCGGAGGCCCGAAACGGGCCGGGGCCAGGCAAACCTAAAGTGGCCGTGGACGCCGTCTTTGACAGTGTGTCCGTCGCCACCACTTTCCAGGCAGAGCTGAAAAAAGCGGGCGTGATTTTCATGTCCATTTCCGAAGCCATTCGGGAATATCCTGACCTGGTGAAGCAATATTTGGGCACCGTTGTGCCGACCTCGGATAATTATTTTGCGACCCTCAACTCCGCGGTCTTCTCCGACGGCACCTTTGTTTATGTGCCCGAAGGGGTGCGTTGCCCTATGGAGCTGTCCACCTATTTTCGGATTAATGAGGCGAATACCGGCCAATTTGAACGGACCCTGATCATCGCTGATAAGGGGGCGTATGTCTCTTATCTTGAGGGCTGTACCGCGCCCATGCGGGATGAGAACCAACTGCACGCCGCTGTGGTAGAGCTGGTGGCGCTGGAGGATGCGGAAATTAAATATTCCACTGTCCAAAACTGGTATCCCGGCGATAAAGATGGGAAGGGTGGTATCTATAATTTCGTGACCAAGCGAGCCGAC
>JBCCMT010000243.1:0-3727 GCA_039026195.1 Pseudomonadota bacterium
TGACTCAGGGGAAATCGCTGCCTATTTCATTCAGCAGCTTCAGCAAAGTGCTAAAAAAGAAATCAATAGTTAGATCTATACAAAAAGACTTACACTTTCTTTTTTAAAAAGAGAATTGGACCGCTGACTATTTTTTTAAATTCGGTGAATGAACTTACATGAGTAAGTTCATTCCTTTGCTAGACAAGTTAGAGCAAAATGGCTGGCAGATTTCACCTGTTGAGCTTGCTAGTGATTGCTGGTGGGCAAAGGAAATTTGGTCACTTCAATCTTTATGGTCGCCTGTTGGAAACAAAATTTATTTAAGCCTTTTAGTTGACCCCGGATGGGAGGGTGACTTTAACAACCTCCCTGATAACGCCGTTTGGGCTGTGGGCTTGGCACATACCGTTCCCGATATTCGGTCTGTTGATGATAATTGGACCACTTTCGTGAAGAATAACTATGCAGAAATGATCCAAGAAACAGTTGCCAAAGCCGCAGAGATGCAGGGAGATATATCCTCCTAAACCCCGCCGCCTAACCCCCTTTGAGGTCTTACCCGGCGGCGCATGAGCCAATAGAGGGGGAGGAAGCTTAGCGACAGGCCGACTTTTAAGAGGAAGTCCACCGCCATCCAACTAACCCAAGGCACGCCCGTCCCGCCATAGGCCAGCGGGAAGAAAAGCCCCACCTGCACCGCAAATCCAAAGACGCAGGCGATGAAGGGGGAGCGCCACCAGCGCCCGCCGCGGGTAATGTCATAAAGCTGGATCGCCACCTGCTGGCCCAACACCCAAGATAGGGAAAGGGCCATCATAAAGTTGCCCCGGGGCAGATCCCCCGGTGCAAGGCGCGGGGTTAAATAGAGCAGCATCATGGCAGTGAGGCCCATCACCACCAGCCAGGCCATAGCCTGCCCGCGGGAGACAATTTGCGCCCCGTGGCGTCGGGTCATCATAATTATCGCAAAAACGCTTGTGATGAGGAGGAATTCCCCATGGCTCATCCATAAGCTCGGGGCAATTGCCGCGGCCTCTCCCCAGCCATCAAAGCCAGTGAAGGCAAGATCTAAGGTGAGGGCCGCTAGGGCCAAAAAGGGAAAAAGAATAAGCGCCAACCCGGTGGCGGTCATCACCTCATCAGCCACTTTGCCAATCACATGGCCGATGCGGCCCATGGCCGTGCGTTCATCCCGGGAAAAGCGCTCCACCACCACGGGGCGGACCGCCTCAATGGTCAAGTCAGAGGAAACAGACCCACCCGGGCCGTTTTGCGGTAAAGGCGTATGATTTTGATCCACCATGAGGCTCCTTATCATGAAAGAGCCTTCATGGGTGCGATTATGATGCCGAAGCGGCGATATCTCGTTTTATTTTTCGCGCATTTGGCGAAAGCACATCATCTTTGGCTTTCAAGAGAAAGGCATCAAGCCCCCCCACATGATCCACAGACCGTAAAGCCGCTGCAGAAATGCGGAATTTGAACCGGCGGGCCAACCGCTCACTTTCTAAAGTGACATTGCAAAGATTCGGCAAGAACCGACGTTTCGTTCTATTCTTCGCGTGGGAGACATTATTGCCAACCATGGGGCGTTTTCCAGTGAACTCGCAGACACGAGACATGACGAAACCTCTTCTATCGCTAAATGAGGCCTAAAGACCTCTTCTCAAAGAAGCGCCGAATACCGCTCAGATGAGGCAGCGTCAAGGTATTTTTAGGGCCTGCTGGCCAAGCTTTTGCCCTTCCCGTAAGCTCCTAACCAAATCCTAACCTTAAGGGGCGCAATCATGCCCTATGATACTGCTCTTTGTGGATGCGTGAATGACTGAGGACCCTCGCTTTTATGATGTTTTCTGTTCAAGCCCTGTTTCTTAGCCTTGCCTTAACGGCGGCCCCCGTTTGGCCGGAGGCAAGCACCCCGGCGTGGAACGACCTCTTTGCCGTGGATATTGCCCAAGAGCGCCTTTCGCCCCCTCCCCCGAAGGCGGTGGACAAAGGAATGAGCTACAGCGTCACTTATAAGGGGGAGATTGCCGGCTTTGATGTGGGGCGGATTTTTCTCAACATTGCCGCTTCTGAGGCGAATTACGAAGTGGGGTATCGGATGGAACAGCGGGGCATTGCCCGTTGGTTCTCCGACGCCGAAGCCCGCACCACCGCCCATGGCAGCTATGATCAGGGCGAGATCGACGCCCATTATTATTTCAACCATGATTTTGAGCGGGAAGATGACCAGCAATATGTGGAACTCTACCGGAAATCAGGCGACCGCCGTCTGCATCTTTGGACGGACCCACAATATGATTTTGCTGAAGCGGTATCGGAGAGCCAAGCCCTTGGCGCCCTTGACCCCATGGCCGCCCTCATGATGCTGGGGTTCAGCCCCGCCCCAGAAGGAAAGACGCCTTGCGATCGAAAGGTGAAGGTATTTGATGGCCGGCGCTTATTTCACTTGCAAATGATTGATGAGGGGACGGAGTTTATCCGCAAAGGGGGGAAAGGCCGGTTTGAAGGCACCGCCTATAAATGCAAACTCACCCAAGAGAAAATTGCTGGCTATCGCGAGAAAGACAAGGGCGATATTGAAGGCGATCTTTGGGTCTATTTAGCGGACGTCCCCGTTGACTTTCGCCATGACAGTTTTGCCTATGTGCCGGTGATGATTGTCGCAAAGCGCGGCTT
Organism: Pseudomonadota bacterium; assembly: GCA_039026195.1. GTDB lineage: Bacteria > Pseudomonadota > Alphaproteobacteria > Caulobacterales > Parvularculaceae > Parvularcula. Next base: position 2,665 of record JBCCMT010000243.1, read on the forward strand.
TATCAGCGCCCGGTTAGAGGGCAAAAACCCCATGATCACGGCCCATGATGGACGGCAAATCAATTTGGGGAAGCGATAGGTCTTCCCTCTTTTGTGGTCTCTGCTAAGACCTAAAGAGATTTTATATGACAGAGGCGCCCTTCCATGATTGACCAATTGATCCAACAAATCACCACTAAACTTGGCATCCCCCCAGAGACCGCTCAGCAAGCCGTTGGCACCCTGATGTCTTTGCTGCAAGAGCAAGGGGATAGCGCCAAGGTGAATGAGCTACTGGCCCAAATCCCAGGGGCCTCTGCCCTGGCCGCCCAATATAGCGGCAGTGTCGCTGCGGAAAAAGCAAGCGGCCTTGGCGGGATGATGGGAAAGCTTGGGGGCCTCATGGGCGGGAAAGCAGGCAATGCGATGGAAGCCATGGCCGCGTTCAAGGGCACCGGGCTATCCATGAGCCAAGCGCAAGAGATGCTTCCCGTGGCGAAGGACTTTTTCCATCAGCACGCAGATAGTGAATTGGTTCAAAAAGCGCTTTCCAGTGTACCGGCCCTAAAGGGTCTTATGTCCTCCTAGAGCAAACTACCTTAAGTCTGCATCGGCAGTTTGCTCTAGGTTATTGTTTTGTCGCGCATCTTTTGCGGATAACCGCACACACTTATCCGCGATGCGCTCTAAAGCTTGCCTGAATATCAAAAGAGTTCTGTAGGACTTTAAAAATTCCGGCAGCGCTGAAGTCTGAGACGGCGTTGCCCATCGTGAAGCGTGATGGTGGTTTCAGAGGTTAAATCAAGAGTATAGGTCATCAGATGTTGAGGCTGCCCATTCAGACTGCAGTCTTTCGTTTTGATGACCAGCCCCCCTTCTTGTTCAAGGATATCATTAATATCACAAGCAAGGCGACCTTCGCTTATGGTTCGTTTCTCGAACGTCCATAATTGATTTACCGACGTGCATTGTCCCTTAGGGGCATAACTCCCCAAATAATAGGCATTATACTGATCCCTTGGCGATAGGTCCTGTGGGGATAGCGCAATGCCACCCGCCAGGAAGAGAAAAGCGCCCAAAACCA
>JBCCMT010000244.1:0-3710 GCA_039026195.1 Pseudomonadota bacterium
GGAAGAATCAATGCATTGAAGAGGCGCATCCGTCGTCCTTCGCTGATCTTGTGCCGTCTAATGAAAATTGACATCATGTTGCCTTCAGAAACATGGATCTAAAAACTATTGTGCTGGCGAAGTCCTTAGATTTCCCCCTCATAAAAGACTTCGCCAGCACTTTTCCCCCCTTTGTCATTTACCCTTAGATTTATGCGGAGATCGCTTTATGTCCTTACAGTCTTTACGCGACCAAATCCCTGATTATGCAAAAGATATTCGGTTAAACCTCGGCAGTTTGGCGACTGAAACCGTCCTGAATGATCAGCAGAAATATGGCACATTTTTAGCCAGCGCCATGGCCAGCCGAAACGCTGATGTGATTAAGGCCATTAGCGAAGAAGTTTCAGACAAACTTTCCCCAGAGGCGATCACCGCAGCCAAAGCGGCCGCAAGCATTATGGGGATGAATAATATATATTATCGCTTTACCCACATGGTTTCTGAGAAGAGCTACGCGACCCTTCCTGCAAAGTTACGTATGCAAATCATTGGGAAACCTGGTGTGGATAAGGTTGATTTTGAGCTATGGTGTCTTGCGGTCTCCGCCATTAATGGCTGCGGCATGTGTGTAGACAGCCATGATGCCGTGGTACGCAAAGGGGGACTGACCACAGAGCAGGTTCAGGCGTCCGTCCGTATTGCCTCAAATATTCATGCGGCCGCGGCCACTTTAGATGGTGAACACGCCCTTCAAGGCTGACTTATTCCTTAACAGCAATATTTTGTGATGGGGGGGAAGATAAATCCTCCCCCATCATATGGGCTGCAATAGCGGTGGTTTTTTGGATCGGTAAATTTGACAAAATAGACCCTGCGCGTTCTGCGGGCATGACCGCCAAAATGCTCGCAACTTTCTCTGTAGAAAGGAGATTTAGGGTCTCCGCTGCTTTTGGGGCATCCATGGCACTGTAAAGGGCGGCCATCTTACGGGCACTCAATGATTTTCGTTGATGTTTTTGCGCTTGGATTTCCAGATGCGTTTCTTTTTGTCGTAAAGTTTCAACACTTTGCTCCGTGGCAAGACGCTTTGCCTCAAGCGCGCGCTCTTTTTGCCGCAACTCTTCTTCCCAAATATCCAATTCCGTAAATCCATCATTTAAGGAGGTGGCAACATTCTGTTCGGGTGGGTGTTTTGATGCCCCAGCCTCCTCCCACGCATAGAGATTCTCCCCCAATTTGAGCGTGAAGAGAATGGAAAAAATAACCATGAGGAGAGGGAGAATTCGTGATTGCATTTTTTCTCTCGTAACCAAGTGCTAACTTGCACAAATATTTAGGAATGACGTCGATATTGCTGAGGTTGGGGCCCATGAAATGGGTTTGATTTGATGGAGGTGTCCTGAGGCGGGGTGGGCCGCACTGAATTTTGTGGAAACGGCGTTAAGGTTCCCTCTTTTTTCTGATGACGTACTTTTTGCAGCATTTGATCGCGCGTAAGGGCATTGACTTTGTTCGCAATTTCCACCGCCTGGGTTAGGGCCTTTAGCTCAATCCGAGAACGCTCATTCAAACTGGTCAGCTTTTCAGTTACAGTCTCTGTCCCCTTTAAGCTCTTACTGATCTTTGTTCGGGCCTGGTGAACTTGACCATCAAGATTTTGCAGGATGTCCTCTGCCTCTTGACGATAATCTTGTACCTGATCGAGCACTGCGTTCAGCTCATTAATGGCCTCTTGGGTTTGCGTGGCAATGGTCACGCTCACCTCTTGTGAGCTTTTGGTGGCTTTTGCCAAATCAACGACGGCTTCCCCAATGCCTGATTTTAAATCATGGAGTGCTTTTAGCCGTCGATTGAGCATGTAGCAGTAAAAAATAGCCATGCCGCAGCTTAAAAGAAGGATAATGTCTAAGGTGATATTCATAGATGTCATGACGGTGCCCTTTTTACGTCATTAAATAATCAGTGATAAGAATAGAAGTGATCGCATCTTCCCCCATAAGAGATCTGGCTTCTTCTAAAAATGCATCTCGCAGTGTCTCTAACCCCTCCGGTCCCCCTAGGATTTCAGGGGGCAACCCGCGGGCGGCGGCGGTAAAGCCGTCTCGTAATTTCAATGAAATGACGGAGATATCTTTCATCGATTTTTCTTTCCCCTCCACCGCCACCGCGACCCGAAGGCGGGGCGCGCGACGGCCGGGGGTTTCTTGATCGGCGAGGGAAATGATGATGGGTTCTAGGGTTAAAAGTTTGAGGGCGACACTTTCTTCCTCTCCCTTTTTCTTACTTTTCTTTTTCTTATCATCATCGGTCACTAAGGTCGGAAGAGAAGACATCTCACCGTCTGCGCCAGCTTTCATCTCATTGGCCATCGGGGGGGCCATGGGGGAGGCCATATCTTCCTTGACCATGTCGTTTTTTGAGGAAAGACCCAATGGGTCTAGATAGCTGATGCCAAAAGCCACACCCCCCGCTAAAATCGCTGGCGCCACAAGCATTAGGAGGCCAGGCGCTTTTTTACCGCCCCCCTCTTCAGCTTTTGTTTCATCATCATCATTTTCTGCTTTTGCCATAATTATATCCCTTTTTATTGGCCCTGACCCACCTTAAGAAAAAACAACCAAAGGTTAATTTAATTTCTTTTTGCAATCATTGGTAAAGGCTCTGTTAACGGTTCGGCCATAATCTCTCCAAAAGCATTAATGGCGGGGTACGGATGGCCTTTCTCAACACACTTTGGGCACTTTCATTACAGAAGAAGATTTTTGCAGGCATTGCCGTGGCATTGGTGGTGATAGCGATGATGGCGCTGATCAGAACAGCCACAAAGCCCCCCATGGCTCTTTTATATGCGGGCGTTGATTCTATGGCGGCGAGTGAAATCGTCACCAAGCTTGATGCTGAAAATATTATTTATGAGCTCGATGGAGAGCGTATCTATGTCGAAGCGTCCTCCCGCGATCGGCTCCGCCTGACTTTGGCTCAAGAAGGGTTACCCCGGCAATCTGTCGCAGGGTATGAGCTTTTAGATAACTTAAGCGGCTTTTCCACCACCTCTGATATGTTCAGTGCTGCCTATTGGCGCGCCAAAGAGGGGGAGTTGACCCGGACCCTTCTCACCATGCCCGGTATTCGGGCCGCGCGGGTTCATATCGGCAGTGATGAACGCTCCCCCTTCTCTCGCAATCGTACCCCCCGCACAGCGTCGGTGATTGTGACCGCCCCCAGCGGCCTCTCCTCAGGACAGATCAAAGCCATTCAACATGTCACTGCCCTTGCGGTCTCAAACCTCCAACCTGAAGCGGTGGCGGTGGCAGATACCAATAGAGGGCTTCTTACCAAACCAGCAGGCGCAGGCGCCAATGATGAGCTGATGGATGAAGATAAACGCACCGCAGCGATGGAAGCGGACCTCCTCCGAATGATTGAAGCTCGTGTGGGCCCTGGTAACGCTCAAGTGACCGTGGCCCTTCAAATCAGTCGGGAGCGGGAAGCGTTCACTGAACAAGTGATCGATCCTGAAACCGCTGTGGTCACAAGTCGCACACGGAATGAAATGACCGAAGCAGAGACCGGCGCCAACGGTGCTGTGACCATTGCCAGTGACTTGCCCGATGGGGAGGCGGTGGAAACGGAGACCAATACCGAGCGCAATGAAACCCGGGAAGAGGTAGAATATGCCGTCAGTACCCGCGATCGTACCGTGGAAAAATTACCCGGTGAGATTCAAC
>JBCCMT010000245.1:0-3698 GCA_039026195.1 Pseudomonadota bacterium
CAAGCTTTTTACCAAACTGGCCGGTTGCCAGGGACGAGTTACACCGTTTCGCCCCGTTCATTTTATGAAGATTTATTCAAGATGCGTGACGAAGAAATCAAAGAACATCGTCGCAATATGATGCAAGCACAGCGTAGCAACTAATATTGTCAACTCTCGACCCTGATTGGTATTAAGAATGTTGCGATATTTCTTTTTGATCATTGCTCTCACGCTTGTCTCTGTCCTGACAAGTTTGATTTTAACAAGCGCAATAGCCGCTCCCCCCACCGATGTGCTGCGCATTGCCATCGCCTCTTCTGATGCGGAGGGTAATCCGGCGACCCGCTGTATCTCAAAAGATCAAGCCGCTAGCGGTGATGCGCAATCCTATATTGATCATCTCCAATCTCGCTTTCGCGAACAAATCATTTTATGCCTTACGGATGATCATGCAATGTCTGCTGATTTGTTAGCGAAGGGTGAGGCTGATATAGCTTGGGTTTCCGCTGATGGCTTTGCCTCTATAAAAGAGGATGCGCGGCCTTTCATGACCTTGCGACCGCATGATGGTATTGGGCGCGTTGAGGCTGTTATTTTTTCAAATGCCAAGGGAAGCATTGATTCTATAAACGGTCTTGCCAATCAGACGATCGGCCTTTTGGGGCAGCCCCCCCTTCCCCTCAACAAGGACTTGGTCAAGCGTGTTCTAGTAGAGCAAGGGCAACTCCCCCTTGAAGAAATGTCTTTTACCTCTTTCAAGACAATGCCTGAGATTGCTGATGCAGTGCGTACAGGCGATATCATGGCAGGTGCCGTGGAGGTTACTGCGTGGGCACGCTATTGCCATTTGCTTGATCCTGCGCCGACCCGATGTGCTGACCTTCAGGTTTTAGCACGTGCTTATCCACGTGCCGACGAAGCGATGGTGATTTCTGATCGACTGCCTAAGGAATATCTTTATCGCATGTTGAGTGTGCATAGCATGATGCATTTTGAGGCGCCCCTTGCCTTTGAGTGGATTTCTCGCGGCACGGGGAAAGAGTTTGAGCCCACAGAGGCAAGTGCATTTTCCATCAAAACCGGCACGGGGTATTAGAACATGGCACGCGGCGATTTTGTGGACACAGACCTTCAAAAATCGTCGCCCTCCTCAAGGTCCTCTGATCCTGTGGCCACCTTTGAGGCTGAACGCAGCAAAGTGATAGGGCGACGCCGGTTCTATCGTTTATTCTTTCTTCTGGGAACCTTGATCTTATTTATATGGTCTTTTTCTGTGAGCGAAATTTTTGGGGGTGATATGGGGAGCGACCCGCTTGGCCGTATGCTCACCTTTCTTGATAAAATGACCCCTGACCTAGAGGCGCCGCTTTTACTGGAGGGGGCTGAAACCCCAGGGTCCTTTTCAAACTGGTATTATGGGATGCCGCTATGGGGGCCCGCTCTTTTAGAAACGGTGCAAATGGCCATATTTGCCACAATTCTTGGGGCGTTTCTTTCTATTCCCGCAGCCTTACTCTGCTCCCGAAATCTTGTTCCCTATGCGCCCTTACGGGCCGGGGTTCGCCGAATATTAGAGGCTATACGGACATTACCAGATATTATCGTCGCCATGATCTTGGTGGCAGCCTTTGGTATTGGCCCCTTGGCGGGGGTGATTACAATAGTGCTATCCACTGTGGGGCGGCTTGGAAAGCTCTTCTCTGAAATCAATGAAAATGCCGATATGCGGCAGCTAGAGGGCATAAGATCGAGCGGCGGGAATTGGTGGGATCAAATCCGCTATGGCTTATTTCCGCAAGTTGCGCCTGGATATGCCTCTTATGCCATGCTGAAATTTGAAGGGAATATTTCAGCGGCGGCGGCCCTTGGTATTGTGGGGGCAGGGGGCATTGGTATCGAATTGGCACGTGCGATTACCTATACACAATTTACAGATTATCTTGCCATCTTGTTGATGATGACAGTTTTGATTTTCGCTATTGATATTGCATCAGAGGCTATTCGTCATCGTCTTATTGGCGTGAAAGTGGCCTCCGCATGACGATAGCTATGGAAATGGATCAAACGAGCCAGGCAGAACTTATTCTGCATAAGGCTGTGCACCCCCCCTTATCAAAAAGGGTACAAGGTTTAGGCGGTGTGGTTGTCCTTGCGCTGGTGATGGGGTGGATTGCGGTCGACCTTGAGTTAACCCCGGAAACATTTTTTAGGGGACTTAGCCGTTTGGGCGGCTTTTTTTCCTCCATGTGGCCTCTGAGTGATGGGGGTGATCTCCAGCGAATTTTATACGCCCTTGCGCAAACCTTTGCCATGGCGTTTGCGGGCACGGCAGTTGCTGCCATTATCTCCGTACCCTTAGGGCTTTTGGGGGCTAAGACCATTGTTCCCTTTGCACCCATACATTTTGCCATCCGCCGGGTGTTCGACTTCTTTAGGGGCATCCCCGTTTTGGTGTGGGCCTTGATCCTTGTTTCTGCCTTCGGTCTTGGACCCTTTGCCGGGGTTGTGGCATTGGCGGTGGCAGACATCCCGGTTTTGTCCAAGCTATATGCCGAAGCGTTTGAAAATATTGACCCCAAACAAGCTGAGGGGTTGAAGGCGTCAGGGGCAGGTCCTATGGCTTCACTGCGGTATGCAACCTTGCCGCAAGTATTGCCGGTCATGGCCAGTCAAGGATTATTTTATCTAGAGTCAAACTTTCGCAACGCTGCGGTGTTGGGGATTGTGGGGGCCGGCGGTATCGGATTTGAATTGGAAGAGCGTATAAAGATGTTTGCCTTTGACCAAGTCATTTTTATTATTCTTCTCTATATGATCTGTGTCGCAATATTGGATACACTATCTGGGCGCTTACGATCAAATCTCATTCATTAGTCTGATAAAAAAGGCATTCTCATGATTCTCAGAGTCCTTATCTTTCTTCTCCTATGGCCCACAGGATTACTGGCCCATGGTAATCATGCTCATCACCCCATCCCGCCATGGCAAGATGCTTCACCGTGGCCCGATAGAATTGTCGTGACCTTACCGGAAACCCCCCAGTCTAGTTTTGCGGTGACCTGGCGGACCGATGCCAGTGTCACAGAAACCGTGGCTGAGATTGCACTGGCTACAGATGATGCCCGCTTTGACCTAAGCGCCAAAACAATCAGTGCCGCCACAGAGCCTCTGTCGCTTGCAAAGTTTAAGCATGAGGGGGTAACTTTCCCCATACCAGCCAATGCGAAGCTTGAGGATGCGCATTTTCATTCGGTTGTTTTCCGCGGGCTAGACCCTGACACCCGCTATGCCTATCGGGTGCAAGGCAAGCGGGGCGCGTGGAGTGAATGGTTCCACATGCGCACCGCCGCTGAAGAGGGGCCTATCACCTTTCTTTATGTGGGGGATGCCCAAAATGGCGTCCTTTCCCACTGGTCAAGAGTGGTGAGAGCTGCGTTTTCTGAACGTCCTAATGCTGATTTTTTCCTACATGCAGGGGACCTTGTGAACAGAGCATCGCGAGATTTTGAATGGGCAGAATGGTTCAAGGCGGTCGGGTTTATTCACGGCATGATGCCCGCCATCCCCGTGGCGGGAAATCATGAATATGCGCGCCTTGGCGTGGGGGAAGAGCAAACCGATCGGATTTTGTCGATCCTCTGGCGGCCTCAATTTACATTACCCACCGATGACAGTCTGCCCGATGATTTGCAGGAGGTTGTTTACAAAGTTCCCTA
>JBCCMT010000246.1:0-3694 GCA_039026195.1 Pseudomonadota bacterium
GCCCACAAAGGCCCCCTTGCCAATCTCTGTTTTGAATTTGCTAAACCCATCATAATTACACGTGATGGTCCCCGCCCCAATATTGGCGTCCTCTCCCACAGTCGCATCCCCAAGATAGGTCAGATGACTGACCTTTGCGCCGGGATGAAGGGTCGTTTTTTTAATTTCGACAAAATTGCCGATCTTTGCCCCCTCCCCCACAATGGCCCCGGGGCGCAGGCGGGCAAAGGGCCCTATGGCGGCATTTGCTTTGACGTGACAACTTTCTAGATGAGAAAAAGCCTCGATGTGCACCCCCGTTTCTACGGTCACGCCAGGACCAAAAACCACATTTTGGCCGACCACCACATCTGACGCTATGACTGTATCATAGGAGAGATAGACACTATCGGGGTCTCGCAATGTCACGCCTGACTGCATCAAATGGCGTCGCGCGCGGACCTGAAAAATCTTTTCCGCCTCCGCCAGCTCTAGTCGGTCGTTCACCCCATAAACTTCATCTTGGCTGCCGGTGACAATAACGGCGCGTTCCCCAGCCTTTGTGACGAGGGCGGCTAAATCCGTTAGATAATATTCCCCCTTCGCATTCTCATTGGTAATTTGGGGAAGATAGGTTCGCAGCGCGTCCATTTGAACGGCCATTACACCAGAGTTACAAAGGCCCACGGCCAATTCTTCTGGGCTCGCCTCTTTTGCCTCCACAATGCGGTCAAGGTCCCCTTGAGGGGTTTGGATAAGCCGCCCATAGGCGCCCGGGACATCTGGCTCAAACCCGAGGACAGCGACCGCCGCGCCGTCTTTTAGCGCCGCTATAAGCTGCTCACAGGTATCTTTCGTGATTAAAGGTGTATCCGCATAAAGAATAAGGGCTATGCCGTCAAAGCCCTCTAAACATGGCATGGCAACGCTGACAGCATCACCTGTTCCTTGTGGCGGATCTTGTACAGCGATGCGCACCTCTGGATCAAATGCATGGGCCGCCGCTTCCACTTTTTCCGCTTGGCTGCCCACCACCACCACCTGCTGCGCCGCCCCAAGACCGCTGGCAAGGCCCATCACATGGTGGAGCATGGCGCCTCGGCCCACCTCATGCAGCACTTTTGGCGTGGTGGATCGCATACGCGTGCCATGGCCGGCGGCGAGAATAAGACTGGCAAGCTGTGCCATGGGAACCTCCAAAATTCTTCATGGCCATAGCGCCTACCCGTGTTTTGGGAAACACACGAAATGTTTTTGACTATTATCCATGGTTATTTTGAGAGGAGCTGTTTAATGGAACCGCATGTCAACTTCACTGCAGAATTGCGTCATTATTTTCGATCTAGACGGGACCTTAGTAGATAGTGCCCCGGATTTAACCGCCGCCCTTAATCACGTGTTGCAAGCCGAAGGGCTTGGCCCCATCCCCCTCGCCGAGATGCGGCCCATGGTGGGTCATGGGGCAGCAGCCTTGCTCAAGGCAGCATATCAATATTACGGGATGCCCTCTCCAGAGGGAGAGAAGCACGAGCATCACCTCTCCCTTTTCAAGGCCTATTATCAAGACCATCTGACGGATCACTCAACCCCCTTTGAAGGTGCCGTGCCGTGTCTTGAAAAGCTAAAATCAGCGGGGGCCAGCCTTGCGGTCTGTACCAATAAGGTGGAGAAATTCTCTCTTCCTTTGCTTCAAGATCTTGGCCTAGACCATTGGTTCAGCGAAGTTATATGTCGCGATAGTCTAGAAGAATATAAACCTTCCGGCCTCCCCCTTCTCACCATTCTAGATCGTGTGGGGTGCACCAACGGCGTTATGGTGGGGGACACCACCACAGATCTTTATGCGGCACGAGCGGCCAACACCATGCCCTTCGCCTTTGCCACCTTTGGTTATGGCCATTTGGAAAATGAGACATTGGGGCCAGTGGAGCAGCCCTTTGATGATTATGAAGCGCTGCCTGGTGTTATCGATGGTTTGATTACAGCATAATAAAGGCGGTAAGCACACCGCCTTTAGATGGGCTTAGATCATACCTGCCTGTGGCCGCGGCATCCCATTCACCATATTGCTTCGAATATCAAAGCGCGAAGATCGCATGGTGGAGACGAAGCCTTCGTGAACAAGCTCAATATCCACATCAAAGCCCTGCTTTTTCCAATATTCACGGATTAAATATTGCAACCGGCTTGCACCATCATTTGAGCAATAATCAGACATGACACTCTCCTTCGATATAGGTTAATGTTCCTAACTGTAAGTTTGACTTGCCTATAGGCTAGACTTTTATAAATTTAGGCCTGACAGCAAAAAAGACAAATTTTCTGGGCGAAATCAGGAAAAAATTCTTAATTTAGATTAATGATATAATATAACCCTATATTTGGAATATAGCCTTGAGGGAGATGATGTCTTCAATTCAACTCGATGATACGCCAACGGATGCCCTCACCATTGGCCAGCGCATTCGGGCGGCACGAAAAGAGCTGACCCTTAGTCAAGAGGAATTGGCAGACCGTTTGGGCGTGACCCAACCCACCGTGGCCAATTGGGAATCCGATGCCCATAACCCACGGCAATTGATGCTCGCCAAACTGTCGGAAGCGCTTGACGTCTCTTTAGGCTGGCTCGCAGGGGGCGAAACCATCGCGACCTTGCCTCAAAAGCACCCCGCTGCGGGATATCTTTCCCGCGCTACCTATCACGTGCCTGTGCTGCTCCCCTCTTCTCTATCGAATATTGACCATATCGACCCCGATTTTTTGCTGAATGCAGCGGCGGATTTTATCACCGTGAGTGGGCGCTCTGATAAGTTGTTTGCGGCCTTTATGGACCCAACCCCGCATGAAACAGCTTTTCCAGATGACCGGCTATTTGTGTTCGACTATGGGCGGAAGACCCCTGTGCCAGGTTGTTATGGGTTGATGAGCACCCTAGAGGGGGCGTATTTAGCCCATTGGCCTACGGATAAAAATGTTACAAACACATCTTCTTTTCCTGGATCTCTCTTAGGCATCCTCGCCATGGCCATACGGTTTTTTTAAAATGCATTTGGTGATCTATAAAATTTCTGGGTCTTGCTCCCCTACCTCAACGTCGATTAGGGAGAGAAGATGGCCCAGACGTCTCCCCCCCCCCATTTGCCGCCCCGGGCGGATCAGTTTTCCGTCCTAGGATGGGATTTGATAGAGAATAGCCCCGCGCTGCAATGTCATTATGAGTGTAGCCGCTTTGGTGCCTTTACCGAAACCATCACATGGGAAGCCCCCATTTCTGATGTGCATGATTATCTACATGGCCCTGGGCAGGCTATAGGGGATCTTCTCACCGTGGCGGTGGGGGTGAGCTATTATAAAGCAGGGGCGGCGAGCCGTATTACCCTGCCCCCCCTCTCTAAGGCAGGCCAAGCGATGGGGAAAGCCCTTTACACGGAAGGGTTAGCTGAGTTTTTTGTCCGCGCACACCTTCCCTACCCTGCGGATATTGAATTTTTGGGTGACGTTTTAGATACGTCCCCCGCCCCTTTTGTCACGCCTGCGCCAGGGCCCGCTCTTGTGGCCTTTGGCGGGGGGAAGGATTCCTATGTCGCGAAGGCCATTATAGAGGCGCAAAGCGATGAGGTAAGTCTCTGCTCTGTGGTTTTGGGCGACGCCGTGCGATCCGCCCTTCAAGCCACCGCCCCCAGCCCCCTTTTATTTTTAAAGCGCACCCTTGACC
>JBCCMT010000247.1:0-3679 GCA_039026195.1 Pseudomonadota bacterium
CCTGCGCTCAACACGTCATGAACATGCAACAGCCCCACGGGTTTTTGGTCGTCAACGACAAAGAGGGCGGTGATTTTGGTTTTCGCCAGCAGCCCTAGCGCTTCGGCTGCTAAGGTGTCAGGGGTGACCGTCTTTGGGGCACGGGTCATCACCGCATCCACCTTCAACTGAGCAAAATTATCATTGAAATGGCGCCGTAGGTCTCCATCGGTGATGATGCCTTCCAGCTCTCCCCTCCCATTTGTCACGCCCACACAGCCAAAACCCGCTTTGTTCAAAACCGTTACTGCTTCGCCAATTGCTGCGCCTTGCGGCACAAGAGGGAGGGTTCGGCCATCATCAATCATATGACGAACCTTTTTAAGGCTCGCGCCCAGCTTCCCACCAGGGTGATAGGTGCGGAAATCATCCTTTGAGAAGCCTTTTTGCTGTAGCAAGCTGACGGCAAGCACATCACCAATCACCAAGCTCATGGTGGTGGAGGTGGTGGGTGCACGAGTTTCGGCACAGGCTTCCGGCACGGTGGGGAGGGGGAGGAGGATATCCGCCGCTTGCCCTAGGGCTGAGGTCACGCCGCCGGTGATGGCAATAAGCGGGATATCAAACCGGCCACAATAGGCGATAATATCCCCCAGCTCCGGCGTTTCCCCGGAATTGGAAAGGGCGATGACCACATCCGCCTCAGAGATCATGCCCAAATCCCCATGGCTGGCCTCGCCCGGGTGGACAAAAGACGCAGGCTCCCCAGTGGAAGCAAGGGTTGCGGCGATCTTCCGCCCAATATGGCCGGACTTGCCCATGCCGGTCACGATCACCCGACCTGACTTTACATTAATGGCGGCAACCGATGCCAAAAGACCTTGGGAAAGTTGACTATTCTCATTTTGAAATGCCGCCCGAAGTGCCATTAGCCCTGATTGTTGGGTCGTCACCACATCGGTGGCGATGGAAAGAAGGTCTTCTGTCATTAATTCCTCTGGCACTTAGGCTCTTGTGCTTATGGGCGTAGCACCGCATGTAAAAGGTTCGTTGCTTTGCGTCCAGGAGCGTTTTCATGTCAGAAACCAAGGCCCATTCCACTGTCACGATTTCTGCGTCGTCAGGCGATGTTACCGTGGGCAATCATCTACCCTTTATGTTGTTCGCGGGGCCTTGCGCCATGGAAAGCCGTGACTACGCCCTTGAGGTGGCGGGCGCGATTAAAGAGATCACAGATGCCTTGGGGCTCGGCTTTGTCTATAAATCGAGCTTTGATAAGGCCAACCGCACCAGTCTCTCCTCCCAAAGGGGCGTGGGGATTAAAGACGCGCTTCCGATTTTTGCCGAAGTGAAAGAGCGCTACGGCATCCCTGTCCTCACGGATATTCATGAGCGGGAGCAATGCGCGCCAGTGGGGGAGGTCGTCGATGTCTTACAAATTCCCGCCTTTCTCTGTCGGCAGACGGACCTGTTGGTGGCCGCCGCCAAAACGGGCCGGGTGATTAAAGTCAAAAAAGGGCAGTTTCTGGCCCCTTGGGATATGAAAAATGTCGTGGCGAAGATCACCGGTGCGGGCAACCCTAATGTACTGGTGACCGAGCGAGGCGCTAGCTTTGGCTATAATACGCTTGTTACGGACTTTCGCGGTATTCCCACCATGGCGCAGGAAACCGGCGCGCCCATTATTTTTGATGCGACCCACTCTGTCCAACAACCGGGCGGGCAGGGGGGCACGTCCGGCGGACAGCGGGAAATGGTGCCTACCCTTGCGCGAGCTGCGGTGGCTGTCGGCGTGGCGGGAGTATTTGCCGAAACCCATCCTGACCCAGACAAAGCGCCAAGTGATGGGCCCAATATGATCCCCCTCCATCTTTTGCGAGGCTTCCTCGAAGAGCTGATCGCCCTTGATCAGGTGGCCAAAGCCCGCACCAACCTACATGGATTTCAAGAGTAGTCCGATGACGTTGGAGCAGCTCACGATCGCTTCTCCCACAAGCGCTAACATCAATGTTTATTTGGCGATCCCTGAAGAGGTACCGCAAGGCTTGGTCCATGTTAATCATGGATTGGCTGAGCACGCAAAGCGGTATACCCCCTTTTTAAGGGCGCTCAGTTCAGCGGGTTTTGTCGCCATTGCCCATGATCACCGCGGCCATGGGATGACCACGGCCCCCGATGCGCTCTTGGGGCAGTTTGGGAAAAAGCACGGTGCCCGCTTTGTGATTGAAGATATGTTTGCGGTCCATGACAAATTGGCAAAGCGGTGGCCTAACCTGCCGACGGTGGTATTTGGCCATTCCGCCGGCGGGCTCATAGCGCTGAATTATGCTTTGTGCTTCCCTGATCGGGTGCAGGGCTTGGCGGTGTGGAATAGCCCGACGGAGCCAGGTTTTTTAGGTCGGGTCGGCAAAGCCGTCCTGGCGCTAGAGGGCGGGATCAAAGGGACTGCAGCGCCCAGTGGGATCATCCCCAAACTAAGTTTCGAGGCGTATAATTACAAATTTCGACCCAATCGGACCGACTTTGACTGGCTTTCTAGGGACGAGGCAGCCGTGGATGCGTATGCGGCGGACCCCCTTTGCGGTTTCTCACCCAGCATCTCCATGTGGAAAGATGTGCTCAAACTTAGCTTTGCCTGTGACGGATTTCAAAAGTTTCGAGCTGACTTACCTATCCACCTTCTGGCGGGGGCGGAAGATCCCACCACGGAGGGTGGGCGGATGACGAAAAGTCTCGTTAAGCGGATGTCAAAAGCAGGTCTTACAAATATTGATATTAACATCCTGCCTGATATGCGCCATGAAAGTCTAAACGAAGTGGGTAAAGATGAGGTGATAGAAAGCTTTATCACGTGGGTGAAAAAGGTCGTAAAACATCCTTAATATAACCGTGTAGAGATAAATTCTGTCATGAAAAATCCGAGCTTGTCTGTAGTTTGCCAGGCGCGGCAGGTGTATTTTCTTTCGCCCAAGCGCCAGCCCCCTCTAAGGCTTGTTGAAAAGCCTTTGCTCCGGCAGTGAGCACGCCTTGACGGAAAGCAGGACTTTGAGGGGAGGTGGCTTCTTTTAAATAAGCCATCGCCTTTTGACCATCGGGGGAGGTAAAGTCACGGGTAGTTTGCAAATATTGCTCGCAAATTCGTTCGTACGTTTCCATTTCATCCGCAGACATGGTTTCATGAGGGTCTGTGCAAAATTCGATGACAGCACCTGCGACATCCGTTTGGGGTGCTAAAAATTCCTGAACCCCCCACATGGCGAGGCCATGGCGGGAGGGGCGTTTTTCTGCCGCCCCTGTACCGCTGCCCCATTGTTTATTCACCGTTTCCCGAGAAATGGCTTCTTCCCCCCACCAACTTCCCGCTCGGCTATAAAGATGATCTCCTGTCTGATTAAAACAAAGGAAAATCAGTTTCCCGTTCCCAATGCGCAAAAGCGTATGCCAATCAAGATAGGTAATGTGACGGGCGGGTCCCACCATTTCTTTTAGAATATGTTGTAGAGTCAAGCGCGACCATTGTGGACCTTCACCACCAAAGCCAATGGCGTCAGGTCGGTGATACTGCCCACAAGACAACGCATTATCCACCGCCCAGCGACCATGCTTCTCAATTAATTTTTGATGTGTCGCAAGCGTTTCTTGAAGAACCGCTTGGGAAGGGGCCTGCGGTGCCGGTAGGGCATCATATATAGTATCGAAA
>JBCCMT010000248.1:0-3654 GCA_039026195.1 Pseudomonadota bacterium
CGAGGCGGGTTAGCAATCGACCCCACCCCAACGGATGAGGCCAATCGGACCCCCCGCATTCCTGATAATGATCGTCTGGTGATCGGGGCGGGCGCCTCTTGGAAAGTCAATAAACATTACACGGCAGACATTGCCTATAACTATATTGACTTTGATGAGATCACCTATGATCGCACAAGTGGCTTAAATGACCGCCTCTTAGGAACAGCGCAATTGAACGGCCATATCTTAGGTATCGGGCTTAGCCGGTCATTTTAAGATATAGCGAATATCAGGCAATTTTTATTCCTCACCTGGTGTTTTAAGCCGAAAGCTATTCACCTTCGTCAAAAAGGCAAGTTCCTGACTTTCCGTCGAGAAACCTTGCTCCCCAAACAAAACTGATAAATCCTCTCGGCAATAGCCATCATAAAAGGGTTCATGAAAAGCGCGGGGGAAGGCTTCTAATAGTAAATCTAAATCCGTGTCGCCATATTGTAAACTATCCGCATGAATATAAAGCCCACCAGGCTTTAAAACACGAGCAATCTCACTTGCCACCTCCCGCCGAATTTTAGGGGGCAATTCATGAAATAGATAGACAGAGGTCAGAATATCGACACTGTCATCTTCAAAGGGAAGGGTTTCTGCAGCGCCCTCCATAAAAGAAACGCTCTTTTTCGTCCCCACATAATCACGGGCCACATCTAAATAGGCCTTAGAAAGATCAATACCCGTTATCTTCACATTTGGCGCGTTATCAACTATCTCCGCCACAAGCCGTCCGGTCCCACACCCAATATCAGCGATATGAATAGAGACGTCTTTCTCTTGAAGCTTTGCCACTTCTGTTAACAGCGGCGGAAGCAACCGCCGGCGCATGGTCGCCGCCGCCCCTGTAAACAGGGCTTCAACTTGGGTATCGTAAATTTTCGCCGAACTTTCAGAAAGCCAACCATCCGTTTGGAAATGAAAATTCTGAAGATAATAGCTAGGATAATCCCCTTCTACACCCTCCCTAACCTCTGTAGCACCGCCTTTGGTTTTTGACCGTACCGCAACGGCACGCGCCTCTTTAAAATAAGACTTGGCCTGTTTGGCCAATCGCAAAGGTGAAGGAGGTGTGCGAAACGCCTTAGGCAGTTTATAGACACCCTTTTCAATATCCCTCGCCTCCTGGGCCAACAGGTGGAGAAAAGCCTTCCGTAAAGCGGCTTGTGAGGTGGGCGCAGATTGAAACGGTTTTGGCACCTCCCCCGGCGGGGTTAAGGGGCCTGAAATATGCCGTGCCCCAATATATTGAGTGGTATACCAACCAACTTTTGCAAACTGTGCCGCGCTATAAGCGCTGCGCCGTAATTTATTTTGCAAATGGCGAAGGGCCATAAGTAATCCCTTTAAGGTTGATATTTTAAAACAGCAACAATTTCTATATGGGGGGACCATAGGAATTGGTCCACCAGGTAAAGATCGGTCATATGGTAGCGATCTGATAGGAATTTTAAATCCCGTGCCAAGGTCGCAAGGTTGCAAGACACCATAACAATGGTGGGGATGGAGCTTTGGGAAAGGGCCTCCATTTGTGCCTTCGCCCCTGCGCGCGGGGGGTCTAACACCGCGCCGTCAAATGTGGCCAACTCATCGGGCAGTAAAGGGCGTTGAAACAGGTCGCGTTTGGATGCCAAAAGTGGACGGCCCGTCGATCCCACTGCCTTTTGAAGAGCAGTGATGGCCCTCACCTCCCCATCAAAGGCTTGAACCTGGGTGTTTTTTGACAAAGGAATAGCAAAGGTGCCAAGACCACAAAACAGATCAGCAATATGACGAGCGTCAGCCAACCCGGTATAGACAATTTGCTGTAAAAAATTTTGTGCACTGCGGGTCGCTTGTAAAAATCCGCTTGGGGGCAGAGAAATGGAAAGATCATCAATCTGCACATTGGGCGGCCAACGAAGAATAAAAGGCTCACCATTTAAGGTGAGGCGACAAAGATCTGCCTGCACACTATAATCAGCCAAAGCTTCGCGGGTGCTTAAATCAAGGTTCGCTTCATCAAGCCCTTGCAAATCAAGATCTACCCCGCCGTCGGTAAGGGTGAAAAACGCCTCCACCTCTTTGGTCCCTTCGGGGAATAAAGAAAAAGCTGCCTCACGCAATTGCACTGCACTAGAAAAAATATCAGGGTGCACCACAAGACACTCCCGCAAGGGAATGATACGGTGGCTGCGCCTTTCACGAAAGCCCATTACCCATTGCTGCCCCTTCAGAGCTAGGGCAAACTTCGCCCGCCGCCGGGTGCGGGGTTGCACCTGATATAGGGTTGGTTTCGGCAAAGCCATTCCCATCCGGCTGAGGGTGGCCAAGAGACGTTCCTCTTTCCATTTCAGGCTTGCGGCCAGATCCATATGCTGGGTTTGGCATCCCCCACAATTGTCCCCTGGCTGACCAAAGTGAGGGCAAGGGGGCGCAATGCGCTTTGAGCTGACAGTTTCAATAGAAAGAAGTTGCCCTTCATTTCCTGAAACCCGCGCCCTCACCTCCTCCCCGGGTAAGGTGAAGGGAACAGCGACGTCTCCTGCCATCCCTTTGCCTGACGCATTCAGACGATCAATCCATAGGGACATTTCGGCTGCCAGGGATTTTTGCTTGCGGCGCTTAGAGGGACGGCGAGACATGGCGTATAGCCCCTAATAAAAATTCGTGATTCCCATCGCCGCCCTTAATCGGGCTATCTACGAGACCTAAAACACGCCAGCCTTGCGCCTGAAGCCAAGGGAGAAGTGTTTCCTCCGCCCACGCCCGTTGGTCCTCTACTGGTAGGGCAACAAGGCCCCCCTTCCCTAGATTCTCTCGCCCTAGCTCAAATTGTGGTTTGACAAGGGCCACCAGCTGTGCAGCTGAGGCCGTGAGCGCGAGGGCGGGCGGCAGGGCCTTCATCAGGCTAATAAAACTCACATCACAGACCAATAGCTCAATAGGTTCAGGGATAAGGTCAGCAGTCAAATCCTTCGCATGGGTTTGCTCTAAGGAGAGTATCTTCGGGTCATGCCGTAGCTCAAGCGCGAGCTGGTCCCGCCCCACATCCACCGCATAGATTTTCTCCGCCCCCGCCTCTTTCAAGACTTGGGTGAACCCCCCGGTGGAGGCACCCAAATCAAGACAAATTTTCCCCGCGGGCGTCACGCCAAAGGCCTTAAGTCCTTCTAATAATTTATAGGCCCCGCGGGAGACATAATCCCCCTCACCGGGGGTCATTGTCACTTCATCCGTATCAGCGGTATCATAGGCGGGCTTTTTGACAACTTTACCATTTACCTGAACGTCGCCCGCTTGAATAGCATCCTTCGCCCGCTCACGACTGCGAGCCAGCTTTTCGTGGACGAGGTAAAGATCAAGGCGCATCGTCAAACCGCTATGTCAAAAGGCGTGTTTTAGCCCAGGCAAGCCACGATACCAAACCTACGCCCGCAAATCTGCGCTGACCTGACCTGCACTGAAAAAGGACGCCGCCGCATCAGCAATATTTTCTGCCTGAAGCCCCGCATCGAAATACATATCCGCCGGACTAGCTTGATCTTGATAGGTATCTGGTAAAGTCAGAGTTCGAACCTTTACCCCTTGGTCGAGCAAGCCATCGCGGGAAAGGAAGTGGAGCACAAAGGCACCAAACCCGCC
>JBCCMT010000249.1:0-3651 GCA_039026195.1 Pseudomonadota bacterium
CCGCCGTCCCATTGGCCCAGGCCGCCCATTCTGCGGCAACAGTGGTTGTGCTGGGCAGTCCAAATAACGTTGCGCCCCCGTTGCGCAAATGCGCTTTAGCCTGCGCCCGTGCGGTCTTAATTGGCCCTCTGTTCAAGGAGGCAATGGCGACAGATGCATTGTCAATAATCCGATTAATGACCATATCGGTCACATCATCATCAATCTCTACGGGGTCAGCAGCCACCGCCGCCATTTTCCACGCCAATTGGTCTTCTCGCGGTAAATCGTCTTTAGATGGATGTGCGTGAACATGATGTGACAGCATGAAGAGGGCCCTTTCCCGTGGCGGCGATAAACAAATATTGGAAGGGAATAGCCGATCTTAGCCATGAATGCGATGCTACGAACGCCTTAATTCGCAGGAATAGCAGTTAAAATACGCGCCCAAAAGCCATTTTTTAGGGATATTCTATAACTCAGGACGTGCGGGGTTTGTTTATACCCTTAAGACTTTGTCTTTTTCAGGCCATCAGCAAAACGGATGGCCGCTGCAACGGCCTCATAATGCTCGCGATTAATTTCATCCCCCACCTCAACGGTCGCATAGAGAGACCGCGCCGTGGGCACATCCCGATAAATGGGTACATCGGAGTCTGTAGCAATTTCCCGGATGCGGAAGGCCATATGGTCCACCCCTTTGGCGATACAGCGGGGCACCTCGCCCGCGGTGCGATCCCATTTAAGGGCCACCGCATAATGCTCCGGGTTTACCACAATCACATCTGCGCCGGGCACATCTGCGAGCTGACGGTTCTGGGCCAACTCCCGTGCTTTGGCACGGATCGCACTCCGCTGGGTGGGGTCACCTTCAATTTCTTTGGTTTCATCCTTGACGTCTTGATAGGACATGCGCAGCTGTTTGCGATGTTGTTGCCACTTTAAAGGGACATCAATGCCAGCGGCTAACGCGGCCAAAAGGACCGCAGCGATCAGCATCGTTTTAAGAAGTTGTCCCATCTCCGGCATCAACAGCGCAGGCTTCGCCCCCACGGAGGCCATCATCTCCGGCAATTGCATGTTCGCAATGATGAGGGCGACACTGATAATGGCAATGGATTTTACCGTGTTCTTTAGAAAATCAATCAACCCTGCGGGCCCAAATTTTTTTCCAGCATTTTTGATCAGGGACAGACGCTTAAGGTCTGGCTTGATCTTTTTGGGGGCAAAGGTGATCGCCTGTTGTGCCACAAGGGCGACAATGGCCAGGACTGCCCCCACCCCCACCACAGCAATGAAAAAGAGGGCCGTTTCACTGAACATGGAAAGAACGGTGCCGCCCTTCATCAAATGCTAACTCGTCTACATGGGGCTGATGAAAAATCCGGCCCATGAAATGGCCATGGTTTGGCTGAGCGCCCCGGCCACCCCCGCCACCGCAATGAAGGCGCCGGTATACCGGGCAAGGGTCAAAAGCTCCGGTGACTGAGGGACATTCCCTTCTTTACGGGCTTGCGCAATCCTTTGAGGGGTGGCGTCTAACGACTTATCTGCGCTGTCATTTTCTTCAGCCATTGCTTACCAAAACCCCCGGAAGGCAATTTCAGCGGCATCCGCCCAAACCTGTAGGATGATGACAATAGATAGCCCTAGGACAAAAAGGCCCGCGAGCACATTGGCGGGCACCCCGATAAAGGTGACCATCACCTGGGGCATGGCTTGGTTGATCAGCCCCAACACAATATTGTATAAAAAGTTGATCAACACGAAAGGCAATGCCAGCGATACCGCGAGGGCAAAGGCCCCTGCGGTGCGTTCCATGGCCCATTCGGCAAGCGCCCCTGTGTCAGGAACATTCCCTAGGGGGAAGAGATCATAGCTTTGCATCAGTAGGCCCACACTCATGGTATGTAAATCCAGCGTCACAAAGAGGGCCGTGCCTGCCATCATTAAGAGCATAGAGATGGACGGGTTCGGCTCCGCCACAAGACCAGGGCCAAAAATTTGCGATAGCGAACTGGCAAAGGCGATAATAGTTCCAGCGATGGTGAGGGCATAAATCAGAACCCGAAATGAGAACCCCAAGGCAAAGCCGATCAATCCCTCAAACGCAAACAGCACTAAAATATCTGTGGTGGTCAGGTCCACCATTTGAGTGGGAACAATGGCCGGCACCATGGCGGCGGTGAGGGCAATCACCACCCCCGCCCGGATACGGACGGGCACCCCCGCCTCTCCAATGCCAGGGAGGAGGAAAATCATAATCGACAACCGCAAAAGGACCGCAACGGCGCCAATGATAAAGGGGACCAGCGTGGACGGAATGGGAATACTGGAAAGCCAGTCCATGGCCGTCACGCCACCGCAAGCATAGAGGGGCGACTGCCCGGTACGATTTCCTCAAAGGCAATCACAGGGTTTTTAATGCCGCGGCTTTTTAAGACATCTCGCACAAATCGGCGACGTTTACTGGCCACGGCAATTGCAGCATAGGCGCCGCTAATGGCCGCTTTGTTCAACGCCTCTTGAACTTCATCACCTAAGCTTTTGAACTCTTCAGCACTGAGGGAGCCTGTGGGGGCCTCTTCCCCTGACCCTTCAAAGCGGGCCTTGAAAATGGCATCCCATTTGGGGGCCAATTGAACGAGGGGAAGGGTGCCGTCGCCTGCCTGATAATTTTCAATAAATTGGAAAGAGATGGTCCGGCGCACCGCCTCCACCAAATCCTCCACATGGGGGTGGCGCCCCTGATGCTCAACAATCGCCTCTAGGATGAGGGGGATATTCCGGACACTTATTTTTTCAGCCAATAGTCCCCGCATCACCCATTGGAGGGTGTCATAGCTGACCTTTTCAGGTAGGAATTCATCAAGCAGTTTTTTATTAGCATCGGCACGAAGCTCATCAGAAAGATCCGTAAAGGCATCAAGGGCTTCCCGCAATGCCCGGCGAGACATCAGCTTTTCAAAGCCATTTTGGATAGACTCAAGCAGATGGGTGGCAAGAACTTCGACCGGCTCAATCGTCGTCACTCCGCGATCCGCCAGGGTTTCTGCGTGGGACGGGCTCACCCAACGGGCCTCGGCGCCATAAACCGGCTCTGTGGTGGTTACGCCTTCAATATCTGCATGTTCCCCCGGTTTTACGAGTGCAAGGCTGTGGTTGAGTTTCAGCGTGTCTGCTGCCACCACGGTGCCTTGCAAACTGATGCGATATTGCCCCGCCCCCAGCCCAGCATCGGTCACCCGCACGGGCGGCATGACAAAGCCATATCGTTGGATGACGAATTTTCTGAGCTTTTCAATGCGCCGGTCAAAGGTCTCTTGGGTCCCTGCCAATAGCGCGGTGAGGCTTTGGTCCAGCTCCACATGAATTTCATCAAGATCCAACACATCCCCTAAGGTAGAGGCCTTTGGTTTCTCCACAGGTTTTGCAGGTGCTGCCGCTTTGGCTAAGCGTTCTGTCTCCGCCATATGCGCTCGCCAGGCGGCATAGCCAAAGGCCCCCGCCCCTAAGATAAAGGGCAAAAAGGGTAGCCCTGGGAAGACAGCAAAAATAGTAAGCAATACTGCTACAGTGACCAACGCAACGGGCTTGGCCATCATCTGTCCAAAGAGGGCCACATCCACAGACCCCTCCCCTTGCCCCTTAGAGAGGAGGAGGGCCGCCGCG